>NZ_JBHWUR010000173.1:0-10584 GCF_042737755.1 Streptomyces sp. NPDC059994 | reverse complement strand
CGTCGTGGCCGCCGCCGAGGAGCCCGCCGCTCCGGCGCGCACCCGTCGCCGTGCCACCCGTAAGGCGACCGCTCCGGCGGGTGCGCCCGCCGCTGCCGCCGAGGAGACCCCGGCCGTCACCGAGACGGCGGAAACCCCCGCCGCCACCGCCGACGAGGCCGCTCCTGCGCGCCCGCGCCGCCGTGCCACCCGTAAGGTGGCCGCTCCGGCCGGTGCGCCCAAGGCCGCCGACGAGACGCCCGAGGCCGTCGAGGCCCCGGCCGCCGTCGAGCCCGAGACCGTCGAGCCCCAGACCGTCGAGGCCGAGGAGCCCGCCGCTCCGGCGCGCACCCGTCGCCGTGCGACCCGTAAGGCCACGGCTCCGGCGGGTGCGCCCAAGGCCGCCGAGGAGACCGAGGCCGTCGTGGCCCCCGAGGCCGCCGTGGCCGAGGAGCCTGTCGAGGCCGAGCCCGGGGCCGTCGAGGAGCCCGCCGCCCCGGCGCGGACCCGTCGCCGTGCCACCCGTAAGGCCACCGCGCCCGCCGGTGCCCCCGCCGTCGAGGAGACCCCGGCCGCCATCGGCGCGCCGCCCGCCGTCGCCGCCGAGGACCCGGTCGCCTCCCCGGCCGAGGAGGCCGCCGTCGTGGCCGCCGCCGAGGAGCCCGCCGCTCCGGCGCGCACCCGTCGCCGTGCGACCCGTAAGGCCACGGCTCCGGCCGGTGCGCCCAAGGCCGCCGAGGAGACCGAGGCCGAGGCCGAGCCGGTCGCGGCCGCGGTCGTCGAGACCGCTGTGGCCGAAGAGGCCGAGCCCGCCGCCGAGGACGAGGCGCCCCGTGGGCGCACCCGTCGCCGCGCCACCCGCAAGGCCACCGCGCCGCAGTTCACTCCGGCCGCCGCCGAGGAGCCCGTGAAGGCGGCGCCCGAGGCCGAGCCGAAGACGGAGGCCGAGCCGAAGACGGAGGCCGAGCCGAAGCCGGAGACCGGCCGATCGCGCCGCCGGGCCACCCGCCCCGCCGTCGCCGTCTTCCAGGCGCCGGTCTTCCACGAGCCGATGTTCCAGACCCCGGAGACCGCCGCCGCGGCCGCCGCCCAGGCCGCCACCGAGGTGACGGACGAGGAGGAGCCGGAGGAGACCGCGGCCGAGCCGGTCGTCGAGCAGGCCGAGCCGCAGGGCGGTTCGCGCCGTCGCCGCCGCCGTCGTGGCGAGGCCGCCGAGGCCGCGCCCGAGCCGCAGGCCCCCGTGGCCGAGGAGGCCGACGAGGCCGAGTCCGCCGAGGAGGAGCCGGAGGGCGCCGAGGCCGAGGAGCACGAGGACGACCGTCCCTCGCGCCGTCGCCGCCGCGGTGGCCGCCGCCGTCGCCGCGGCGAGTCCGCCGATTCCGAGGAGTCGGAGCCGGAGGAGTCCGCCGAGGGCGAGGCCGAGGCGTTCGAGGACGAGGAGGACGAGTCCGAGGACACCCCCTCCGCCGCCGGCACCGCCAGCAGCCGCCGTCGTCGCCGGCGCCGTCGCCGCAGCGGTGACGGGGGCGACCACGAGTCGGTTCAGGACGACCCGGAGCGCACGGTCGTCAAGGTCCGCGAGCCGCGTCCGGCACGTGAGAAGGCCGAGCCGTCCGACGAGGTGCAGTCCATCAAGGGCTCGACCCGTCTGGAGGCGAAGAAGCAGCGCCGCCGCGAGGGCCGCGAGCAGGGCCGCCGCCGGGTGCCGATCATCACCGAGGCGGAGTTCCTGGCGCGCCGCGAGGCCGTCGAGCGCGTGATGGTCGTCCGCCAGAGCGGCGAGCGCACCCAGATCGCCGTCCTGGAAGACAACGTGCTGGTCGAGCACTACGTCAACAAGGAGGAGGCCACCTCGTACGTCGGCAACGTCTACCTGGGCAAGGTCCAGAACGTGCTGCCGTCGATGGAGGCCGCGTTCGTCGACATCGGCAAGGGCCGCAACGCCGTCCTGTACGCCGGTGAGGTCAACTTCGAGGCGCTGGGCATGGCCAACGGGCCGCGCCGCATCGAGGCCGCCCTCAAGTCCGGCCAGTCGGTCCTGGTGCAGGTCACCAAGGACCCGATCGGCCACAAGGGCGCCCGTCTGACCAGCCAGGTCTCGCTGCCCGGCCGCTACCTCGTGTACGTGCCCGAGGGCTCGATGACCGGCATCAGCCGCAAGCTCCCGGACACCGAGCGGGCCCGGCTGAAGACCATCCTCAAGAAGATCGTCCCCGAGGACGCGGGCGTCATCGTGCGCACCGCCGCCGAGGGCGCGAGCGAGGACGAGCTGCGCCGTGACGTCGAGCGTCTGCAGGCCCAGTGGGAGGAGATCTCCAAGAAGGCCAAGCAGATCTCGACGAGCTCGCCGAGCCTGCTGTACGGCGAGCCGGACATGACCGTCCGCGTCGTGCGCGACATCTTCAACGAGGACTTCACCAAGGTCATCGTCAGCGGTGACGAGGCCTGGGAGACCATCCACGGCTACGTCGCGCACGTGGCGCCCGACCTGGCGGACCGCCTCTCCCGGTGGACCTCCGAGGTCGACGTCTTCGCGACGTACCGGATCGACGAGCAGCTGATGAAGGCGCTGGACCGCAAGGTCTGGCTGCCGTCCGGCGGCTCGCTGGTGATCGACAAGACCGAGGCGATGATCGTCGTCGACGTCAACACCGGCAAGTTCACCGGCCAGGGCGGCAACCTCGAAGAGACCGTGACGAGGAACAACCTCGAAGCGGCCGAGGAGATCGTGCGCCAGCTGCGGCTGCGCGACCTGGGCGGCATCGTCGTCATCGACTTCATCGACATGGTCCTGGAGTCCAACCGGGACCTGGTGCTGCGGCGACTGCTCGAATGCCTGGGCCGCGACCGTACGAAGCACCAGGTCGCCGAGGTCACCTCGCTGGGCCTGGTCCAGATGACCCGCAAGCGGGTCGGCCAGGGCCTGTTGGAGTCGTTCTCCGAGACCTGTGTCCACTGCAACGGGCGCGGTGTGATCGTGCACATGGAGCAGCCGGCCGGTGTCGGTGGCGGCGGCAACGGCAAGCGCTCCAAGAAGCGCGGCCGGGGCGGCGCCGAGCACGACCATGAGGTGCACGAGCACGAGGTGCACGAGCACGAGGTGCACGAGCACGAGGTGCACGACACCGAAGCCGTCGAGACCGAGGCGGAGGTGGCGGCCGAGGTCGCGGCCCCCGTCGCGCTCGCCGAGCCGGAGTTCGTGCCGGACGAGGAGCTCTACAGCAGCGCCGCCGAGGCGGAGGCCGCGGCCCGTGGCGGCCGCTCCCGTCGCCGTGCGACCCGTAAGGCGTCGGCTCCGGCCGGTGCGCCCAAGCGGGGCGCCGAGCCGGTCACCGAGGCCGAGCCGGTGGTGGCGGAGCCCGAGGCCGAGTCGAAGCCGGTGACGGTCGCGTCCTTCATCGAGGACGACGCGCCGCGCGGCCGCTCCCGTCGCCGGGCCACCCGCAAGGCGTCCGCCCCGGCGGGCCCGCCCGCCGCGGCCGAGCCGGTCGTGGTGGAGCCGGTCGTCATGGAGACGCCGGTCGTGGCGGCTGTCGAGCCCGAGCCCGTCGAGCCTGAGCCGGTCGTGGCCGAGCCCGTCGTCGAGGAGGCGCCCGCCGCCGCCCCGCCGCGGGCCCGTCGCCGGGTGACCCGCAAGGCCACCGCTCCCGCCGGTTCGCCGTCGGGCGCGGAGGAGGCCGCGGTGGTCGTGGTGGAGAGCACCACGGCGGCCGAGCCGGCCCAGGCCGAGCCCCTCGCGGAGGAGGAGGCGGCCCCGGCCAAGAAGACGGCCCGCAAGACGGCCAAGAAGGCCACCACCGCGAAGAAGGCGGTCGCCAAGAAGACGGCGGCCAAGAAGACCGCGGCGAAGAAGACGACGGCGAAGAAGACGACGAAGAAGGCGGCGGCCGAGCCGGCGTCGACGTCTTCGGAGAGCTGACCGTCGCCGGTCTGACGCGACACTGAAGGCCCGGCCCCGGGATTCCGGGGCCGGGCCTTCTCGTGTTCGTCTGCGGGCCGGTGGGGGCCGGTCGCGCGGTTCCCCGTGCCCCTGAGATGCGCCCCTTCGGGACACCCAGGGGATTGCTGCGCAGCAGCATTCAAGGGGCGCGGGGAACTGCGCGAGCAACCCACCACGGCCCGCAGGTCCAGAGGGTTGGGGGCGCGGGGCTGTGACCTTGTGCGGCTCCGCCGCGTGGGCGCGACCAGCCCCCACCGGCCCGCAGACGAACCCCCGGCCCGGCACTCAGCCCCGGGCCCGCCACGCCGTGCGCAGCTGGCTGCCCAGGAACAGGCTCGCCAGGGTCGGGATGGTCGCGCGGTAGCAGTCCGGGGTCGTCCAGGCGTACGCGGACGCCGGGACCAGGAGCGCGAGCCCCGCGATGCGCAGGCGCCACCAGCGGCGGCTGCGCGGCACCGGGATCGCCGGGGTGCCCAGGTCCGTGGACAGGGAGTCGCGGATGCCGCGCAACACACCCCGGCGGGCCAGGAGTTGGGCGCCGGGGACGGTGAGCAGGACCTCGTCGTGCTCACCGAAGCCCGGCGGCAGGGGCGGCAGGCCGAGCGCCGCCACCAGGTCGGCCTGGCGGCGGGCGGGGGAGTCCGCGCCCCGCAGCAGCGTCACCAGCGGCCGGGCGTCGCGGACCGAGAACGCCGCCGCCAGGGCCTGCGCGGTCGCGGACGCCACCGCGTGGTCGGTGACCGGGGCCGCGGGGTCCCACTGGTGGGCCGCGGTCTCCTTGCCCTTCTGGAGGAGCGTGAGCCCGTACCGGGGCCCGCTGCGGCGCAGGACGAGCGCGGCCCACTTCTCGCCGGTGGTGAAGCTGTCGGCCGCGGCCGTCAGCCGGTCGTCGCGGGCCAGCGCCGCGCGCCGCCCGGGCGAGGGATCGGGGACGAGCTCCACGTAACTCATGCCGGTCCGCGCGGGCGCGATCCGCAGCGAGACGCCGCACATCAGCGCGGCCTCGGCGACCTCGTGCGGCGGCGCGGCGGCTATCGCGAGCGAGCGGGGTCCGAGGGCGTGCGCGTCCCCGGACGCGGCGGCGGATCCCGCGGGGCCCGGGGACGCGTCCGGGCCGCCGGGGCGTCCGGGCCGGGAGAACAGCGGCGTCCGCGACGCCAGTTGCATCCGCACCCCCGAGCGCAGCTCCACGAACTCGGTGCGCGGCTCGCCCAGGTACGCCCACGGATACGTGCGCGCCCGCACCCCGATCGCCCGGAACACGTCCAGCGCCTCGGCCCACCGCTCGTGCAGGATCAGCATCAGGACGAGGTGGTTGCGGAAGTCCGCCGCGTCCGGGTCGCCCGGCGCGTACCAGGTGGAGAGTTCCAGGCCGCGCTCGACGGCGGCGTCGATCCTGGCCCGCTCGACGGGGCTCTGGCGCGGGTCGTCGCAGACCACCACGTACTCGACGGCCGCGAGCAGCGGCAGCGCGTGCAGCTTGGAGCCGGGCAGTGCGCTCTCGGCGGCCCGCTCGGCGAAGGCGAACATCTCGCCGTGCGAGCCGTACCACTTCTCGGAGAGGTACTGCAGGGCCGCCGCGTGGCAGCCGTAGTGGTGCGGGGAGCGGGCGACGGCCTCCGCCCAGTACGCGTCGAACACCTCGCGCGATGCCTGGCTGCCGCGGGCGTGGGTGAGCGCGATCTGCCAGGGCACCGGGTCGGTGGGGTTGAGCCGGGCGGCCGCGGACGCCACCGGGACGGCGTCCCCGAGCAGCGCGAAGAACGCCTGGAACTGCTCGGCCGCCACGTCCCTGGCGCGCGCCGCGCTGCGTATCTCCCACGCCTGGTGGACGCAGAGCTCGGCCTTGACCAGGACGGCGTCGGGGTCATCGGGCGACTCGGCGAGCCAGTCGTCCAGCCAGCCGGGGCTGTGCAGGGCGGCCGCGGCGAGCTGGGTGACGTAGGTGCTGCGGCGCTCCCACTCGGCCCGCTCGCGGGTGCCGGCGAGCAGGGCGGCGGCGGGGCCGCGGTCACCCACGTGCACGGCGGCCAGCGCGTCGCCCATCGGGCCGTCCGGGGCGTCGAGGGTGACGGCCTCGTCGGGCGGCAGGTCCGCGCCCACGGACGAGCCGTGGCGGAGCATGCGGGGCATGGAGAGGAGCGAACGCAGGTGCACGAGTGATTATTGAATCAGTGACCTCCGACACGCGGGCCCCGGGGCGGCTGTGCGGGGTGCGGGGCCCGGTGGCGATCGGCCGGTTTGACCCGTGGGAAAGCGGCCCGTAACCTTGACCCTCGGCGTGTTTCCATGCGTCCGCCCCTGAGCACCTCCCTCCCGGCGACCGTTCGCGGTAGCGGGGAGAGGCCGCTCATCCATTCCGGATCATCACGGGTTCGCCCGTGTGACGCGGCTGGCTTCAGGGGTTTCCGTTCCGAGCGAGAGAGAGACCCGCGTGTACGCCATCGTGCGCAGCGGTGGTCGCCAGCACAAGGTTGCTGTCGGCGACATCGTTGAGGTTGACAAGATTTCCACTGCCAAGGTTGGCGACACGGTCGAGCTCTCGACCCTGCTCGTTGTCGACGGCGACGCTGTTACCAGCGACCCGTGGGTGCTGGCCGGCATCAAGGTCACGGCCGAGGTCGTGGACCACCACAAGGGTGCCAAGATCGACATCCTTCGGTACAAGAACAAGACCGGTTACCGCCGTCGCCAGGGCCACCGCCAGCAGTACACGGCGATCAAGGTCACCGGCATCCCCGCGGCTGCGAAGTAAGGGACTGAGGAGACATGGCACACAAGAAGGGCGCATCGTCCACCCGGAACGGTCGCGACTCCAATGCTCAGCGGCTCGGTGTGAAGCGCTTCGGCGGTCAGACCGTCAACGCCGGTGAGATCCTGGTCCGCCAGCGTGGCACCCACTTCCACCCGGGCGCCGGTGTCGGCCGCGGTGGCGACGACACGCTGTTCGCCCTGCAGGCCGGCGCGGTGCAGTTCGGCACCCACCGTGGCCGCAAGGTCGTGAACATCGTTCCGGTCGTCTGACCGGTTCTTTCGTGAGGCGGACCTCACTTCCCGTACGGAGCCCGTACGGGAAGCAGGTCCGCCTTTCGCGTGTTTCTCATGAAACACGGCATTACACAGACATTCGTACGTACTGGAGGCAAGCCCATGACCACCTTCGTGGACCGCGTCGAGCTGCATGTCGCCGCGGGTAACGGAGGCCACGGCTGCGCCTCCGTACACCGGGAGAAGTTCAAGCCGCTCGGCGGCCCCGACGGCGGCAACGGCGGCCGTGGCGGCGATGTCATCCTGGTCGTCGACCAGTCGGTGACCACGCTCCTCGACTACCACCACAGCCCGCACCGCAAGGCCACCAACGGCCAGCCCGGCGCCGGCGACAACCGCACCGGCAAGGAAGGCCAGGACCTGGTCCTGCCCGTCCCGGACGGCACGGTCGTCCTCGACAAGGACGGCAACGTGCTCGCCGACCTCGTCGGCCAGGGCACCACCTTCGTCGCCGGCCAGGGCGGCCGCGGCGGCCTCGGCAACGCGGCGCTCGCCTCCGCCCGGCGCAAGGCCCCCGGCTTCGCGCTGCTCGGCGAGCCCGGCGAGGCCCGTGACGTGGTCATGGAGCTCAAGACCGTCGCCGACGTGGCCCTGGTGGGCTACCCGAGCGCGGGCAAGTCCTCCCTGATCTCCGTCCTGTCCGCCGCCAAGCCGAAGATCGCGGACTACCCGTTCACCACGCTCGTCCCGAACCTGGGCGTGGTCACCGCGGGCTCGACCGTCTACACCATCGCCGACGTGCCCGGCCTCATCCCCGGCGCCAGCCAGGGCAAGGGCCTGGGCCTGGAGTTCCTGCGGCACGTCGAGCGCTGCTCGGTGCTCGTCCACGTCCTGGACACCGCCACCCTGGAGTCCGAGCGCGACCCGGTCTCCGACCTCGACGTCATCGAGGCCGAGCTGACGCAGTACGGCGGCCTCGACGACCGGCCCCGCATCGTCGTCCTCAACAAGATCGACATCCCGGACGGCCAGGACCTCGCGGACATGATCCGCGGTGACCTGGAGGGGCGCGGCTACCAGGTCTTCGAGGTCTCCGCGGTCGCCCGCACCGGTCTCAAGGAGCTCTCCTTCGCGCTCGCGAAGATCGTGTCCGAGGCGCGGGCCGCCAAGCCCGTCGAGGAGGCCACCCGGATCGTGATCCGCCCCAAGGCGGTCGACGACGCGGGCTTCACCGTCACCTACGACGAGGCGGCCGAGGTCTACCGGGTGCGCGGCGAGAAGCCGGAGCGCTGGATCCGCCAGACCGACTTCAACAACGACGAGGCCGTCGGCTACCTCGCGGACCGCCTCAGCCGCCTCGGCGTCGAGGACAAGCTGATGAAGGCGGGCGCCCGCGCGGGCGACGCCGTGGCCATCGGCCCCGAGGAGAACGCGGTCGTCTTCGACTGGGAGCCGACGATGATGGCGGGCGCGGAGATGCTGGGCCGCCGTGGCGAGGACCACCGTCTGGAGGCGCCCCGTCCTGCCGCTCAGCGGCGTCGCGACCGCGATGCGGAGCGGGACGACGCGCAGCAGGAGTTCGACGACTTCAACCCGTTCTAGGGGTTTTGGCTGCCGGTGGTCGGCTGCGGCTCGTCCGTGGCTGGTCGCTCCCCCACGTTCTCGGCTCCGCTCGAACAGGGGGACCCCCATCGCGGCGGAGCCGCACGGTGTCACTTCCCCGCGCCCCTTTGGGGCGCGGGGGATTGGCATACTTGAGGACATCAGAACACCGGGTGTCCACGAGGACGTCCGCCGAACGTCAAGGAGTAGCCCCCCGTGCGTAATCCCGAGGCACCGCGACTGCTGGGGGTCTACCGGCGGGCCGTGCCCGAGAGTGTGCGGCGTGCGATCGTCTCGCAGGTCGACGCCGACATGCGGCGCCGCGTCAAGATGCGTATCGCGGGCGGCGCGGCCGTCGCCGAGAAGATGCGCGCCGCCCGCGTCACCAAGCGCTACCAGACCCTCGCCTCCGGCGCCGACCGCACGGTCGTGCACGTCGGCAAGGACCCCAAGGTCGCCCTCGTCACCCCCGGCGTGACCCCGCTCCAGGCCCGCCGCGCCAACCTCGACATAGTGCTGCGCGCCCTGCACGCGGCCGGCCTCGACCACTTCTGCGTGCGCGGCCGCTCGGAGACCGCCGCCGCCGTCGCCGTCCGCGAGGACGACCGTACGGCCGTGCTGAAGGTGCTGGAGTCGCTCTGCGGCGACCAGCCCGGCTACGTCACCCACGTCAAGGGCAACAACCCGGTCCCCGAGACCTCCCTGCCGGGGTACGAGGACGCCACCTGGCGCCGGTTCAAGACCGCCGGGACCGTCAGGGTCACCTGGTACCGCACGGACGCCACACACCGCCTCACCCTCGGCAACCGCTACGGCTGCGACGTCGAGTTCTGGCGCGAGGAGGACGGCCAGCTGGTGCCGCCGCGCGTCGGCAAGCTCGCCGAGACGCTCCCCCTCGAAGGCCCCACGGCGCAGGTCTCCGAGGCGTACTTCACCCACCTCGCCCCCCGCAAGGCCCCCGACGCCGCCCAGGTGCGCACCCGCGCCGAGTTCGCCATCCACCCCACCGACGAGATCACCTTCCCGATCGACGTCGTCTACACCTGGGTGAACGGCGCCGACCCGGCCTGGCTGCGCCGCCGCGCCCAGTTCGCGGGCGAGACCTACCACGCCGAGTCCGCCAACGCCGCGCGCTATCTGAGCCGCGACGAGCTGCGCTACTCGCTGCGCTCGCTGCACATGTACGCGCCGTGGGTGCGCAACGTCTACCTGGTGACCGACGACCAGACCCCCGACTGGCTGGACACCACCCGGCCCGGCATCAAGGTCGTCAGCCACAAGGAGATCTTCCGCGACCCGGGCCTGCTGCCCACCTTCAACTCGCACGCCATCGAGAGCCAGCTCCACCACATCGACGGCCTGGCCGAGCACTTCCTGTACTTCAACGACGACGTGATGCTCGGCAACGAGGTCACCCCGCAGGACTTCTTCCTCTCCAGCGGCCTCACCAAGTTCTTCCCGTCGCCCGCCCTCGTACCGCTGGGCTCGCGCACCCCCGAGGACCCGCCGGTGGCCGCCGCGGGCAAGAACAACCGCCGGCTGATCGAGGAGCGGTACGGGGCGGTGGTCGTGCAGAAGATGAAGCACATGCCGCACCCGCTGCGCCGCAGCCTGCTCACCGAGATCGAGACGGAGTTCGAGCCGGAGTACCGCTACACCGAGGCGAGCCGGTTCCGCTCCGAGGACGACATCTCCATCTCGTCGTCGCTGCACCACTACTACGCGTACCACACCCAGCGTGCGGTGCCGTCGGAACTCCCGTACACCTACCTCGACTTGACGCACCCGTGGACGGAGACCCGGCTCGGCCGGCTGCTCGCCAACCGGGACAAGACGGTGTTCTGCGTCAACGACACGGTCTCCACCGAGCAGGACGTGCACGAGCAGAAGGACCTCATCACGCCGTTCCTCGACGCGTACTTCCCGGTGCGGAGCCCGTTCGAGAAGGGGTAGCGCCACCGAGGCGGCGGGAGCCGTGGCCGCGCGGCTGCGGCCGGTGGGGGCTTGTCGCGCAGTTCCCCGCGCCCCTTCTTGGCCCAGTGTTTATCTGCGAGCCGGTGGGGACTGGGCGCGCA
>NZ_JBHWUR010000172.1:0-10660 GCF_042737755.1 Streptomyces sp. NPDC059994 | reverse complement strand
CTCAAGGTACGGACGCTTCCTTTGTTCCCGTTTCCGGGCCCTCCGGGCGCTTCCTTCGTTTCCGACTCTATCAGACTCTTTCGTGTCCGATTCCCGGTCTCCCAGGTCAAGTCGTTTTGTCTTTCCGGCTGTTGGGCCGTTCCGACGTCCCAGACTCTAGCGGATTCTCCGGGCGGCTCCTAATCGGGCCGTTCGAGTCATCCACTCCCATTCGAAATAAAATTCGGCATGCCGAAATTCATCCCGTCGGGAGGTCGTGCTGAGTTGGGTTGCCGCAAGTCTGCGGCGGACGGCTGTCGCAGAACCGTGACGGCTCCGCGACAACTCGGAGAACACTACGCACACCCGTACCCGACGTCAACTCGGGTCGGCGGCCGTCGTCAGCCCTCGTCCGCCGTCAGCCGCAGCGAGATCGAGTTGATGCAGTATCGCTGGTCGGTCGGGGTCGGGTAGCCCTCGCCCTCGAAGACATGGCCCAGGTGCGAGCCGCAGCGGGCGCAGCGCACCTCCGTACGGGCCATCCCGTGCGAGCGGTCCTCGATGAGCTCCACCGCGTCCGTGTCCTTCGGGTCGAAGAAGGACGGCCAGCCGCAGTGCGACGAGAACTTCGTCTCGGAGGTGAAGAGCTCCGCGCCGCAGGCCCGACAGGAGTAGACGCCCTTCGTCCTGGTGTCCGTGTACTCACCGACGAACGCGGGTTCCGTACCGGCCTGCCGCAGCACCGCGTACTCCCCCGGGCTCAGCTCCGCCCGCCACTGCTCGTCCGGCTTCTCGACCTCGTACGACATCGAAGGCACTCCCTCAGCTCAACCGCGCCAGGATCTGCGGGCCCAGGTCCGTCACATCGCCCGCGCCCATGGTGAGAACGAGGTCGCCGGGCCTGGCCATTCCCGCGATCACGTCCGGCACCGTCGTCTTGTCGTGGACGGCGGTGACGTTGGCGCCGGCCGTCCCGGCCGCGTCGATGATCAGCGCGCTGGTCACACCCGGGATCGGGTCCTCGCGCGCGGGGTAGATGTCGAGGACCACCGAGGCGTCGGCGAGCGCGAGCGCGCGGCCCATCTCGGTGCCCAGCTCCTGGGTGCGGGAGAAGAGGTGCGGCTGGAAGACCACGAGCAGCCGGGAGTCCGCGGCGGCGCCCCGCATCGCCTCCAGGTCGGCGGTCATCTCGGTCGGGTGGTGCGCGTACGAGTCGATGACCTGGACGCCTGCGGCCTCGCCCTTGAGCTGGAGGCGGCGCTTGACGCCGGTGTACTTGCCGAGGGCCGAGGCCAGGTTGTGCGCCGGGATGCCGAGGGCGACGCCTGCGGCGAGCGCGGCCACCGCGTTGAGGGCGTAGTGGCGGCCGGGGACCGAGACCGTGAAGGTCAGGTACTTGCCGCCGAGCAGGACGGTGACCTCGCTGCTCAGACCGCGCGGGGTGATCCTGTGGACGCGTACGTCGGCGTGCTCGTCCGCTCCGTACGTCACGACCTTCAGCGACGAGAGGTCGCGCACCCGCCGGGTGAGCTCGACGGCGCCCGTCTGGTCGGCGGAGATGACGAGGGTGCCGCCGGGGACGACCTTGCCGACGAAGGTCTCGAAGGAGTCGTAGATCTCGTCCATCGAGGCGTAGTTGGCGTGGTGGTCGAGTTCGACGTTGAGGACGATGGCGACCTCGGGGTCGTACTTCTGGAAGCTGCGGTCGCTCTCGTCCGCCTCGGCGACGAAGATGTCGCCGTCACCGTGGCGGGCGTTGGTGCCGGGTCCGGCGAGGTCGCCGCCGATCGCGTACGAGGGGTCGAGGCCCAGCTCGGTGAGGGCGACGGCCAGCATCGAGGTGGTGGTCGTCTTGCCGTGGGTGCCGGCGACGGCGATGGCGCGCAGGCCGCCCATGAGCGCGGCGAGCGCGTCGGAGCGGTGGACGACGGGGATGGAGAGCTCGGCCGCGCGGACGAGCTCCGGGTTGTCGGCGCGGATGGCGCTGGAGACGACGACGCTGCTGGCGTCGGAGGCGAGGTGCTCGGCGGCGTGGCCGATGTGGACGGTGGCGCCGAGCGCGCGCAGTGCCTCGGCCGTGCCGGACTCCTTGGCGTCGCTGCCCGCGACCTTCGCGCCGCGTTGGGCCAGGATCTTCGCGATCCCCGACATTCCGGCACCGCCGATGCCGATGAAGTGCGGCCGTTCCATGGCGGTGGGAATCGCGGGTGCCATTGCGTGTGTCTCCCGGGGGGTGCGACGTACGGACTTCGGTTCGGCCTCAGCCTATTCGCTGGGCGGCGCTCGCCCTATTCGCCGGTCGGGCGGGCGCACCGCCCGTCGGCCCGGCGGGCGGGGGCTCTGGCAGCCCCGGCCTGACAGGCGGGCCCCGGCCTGCCAGGCCGCCCGTCCCCCCTACTCGCTGTGCGCCTCCTCGCTGTGCGCGAAGAGCTTGAGGACGGGGACGCCGACCTTGTGCCGGGCGCGGGAGGCCCAGTCGCGGTGGAAGAACTCCTCCACGTAGTGCGGCGCCGTCAGCACGATGACCTCGTCGGCGTTCACCTCGTCGACGACGGACTTCAGCAGGTCCAGGGGGTGGTCCTCGACGATCTGGCCGACGGCCTGGCTGCCCGTGGTGCGCAGGGACTGCAGTGAGTACTCCAGGGCGCGTACGGCGGCGGCCGGGCCCGCGTCACCGCCCTCGTGGACGGCCTCGTCGAGTTCGCCGAGTGCCACGTCGTCGATGGCGCGCAGCAGGCGGTCCTGGTCGCCGCGGGGCTGCATGAGCACGACGAAGGAGACCGGCTCGTCGCCGTGCAGGGTGGTGACGAATTCCACGTCCACGGAGGTCAGGGGCTTCTCGATCATCAATACGCTTGTGAACACGACAAACGCCCTTCTCTTCACTCCGGCCGGGGCCCCGCGAGGCAGCGGGGCCTCGACGTGGTTACCCGCCCCTGCGGAAACCATCCTTCCCCGTGCCCGCACGGGGTCTGCGTGAGTAAGTTTGCCCACCGGAAGCTAACCGGAACGGTAAATTCCGCTGATTGTCAGATCCGACGGTAACGCGTGTAGAGGAACCCGGCCTCCTCCAGCAGCGAGTCGAGCTGGAAGTGCTCCGGGGCGCTCACCGAGGGCCCTCCGGCGATGCGCTGAGCACTGCCCGCGGTGAGCATCGGCGACACCGTCAGACAGAGCTCGTCGAGCACTCCGGCGGCCACGAACTGGCCGAGCAGCCGGGGCCCGCCCTCCGTCAGCAGCCGGTCCAGCCCGCGCTCGGCCAGTGCCGCGACGGCCCTGGCGGGCTCCACGCCCGGCCCGTCGCCCGCGATCACGACCTCCGCGCCGGCCAGCTCGGCCTCGCGCACCCGGTCCGGGGGCGCGGCGGCGCCGGTCAGGATGAGCGTCGGCACCAGCGGCGAGGTGAACAGGGGCAGGCCGAAGTCCAGGTCGAGACTGGCCGTCACCACCGCGATCACGGGGGCCGGGCCCTGGCCCGCGGCCGCGCGCCGTGCCGCGAAGGCGTCCCGCGCCCGAGCCGGGCGGTAACCCTCCTGGCGTACCGTTTCCGCACCCACCACGACCACATCGGCCAGCGCCCGCAGGGTGCCGAAGATCCGCATGTCGGTATCGGAGGAGAGGGGCTGTGAGCGGCCCTCGTGCTGGCCCGCGCCGTCGAGCGAGGAGACCATGTTGGCCCGCAGCCAGGGGCCGTCCGTCTCGGGGTACGCGTAGGCCTCGGCCAGCGCGTCGAACGACCACTCGCCCTCTTCGGAAGCGGGTGTCTGGTCGGTCACAGGGAACAGGCGTCGCATCCGTGCAGTCTTACACGGCGCTTACAGTGGGGAACTGTGTCGACCAGTCCCATAACCGAAGCGGCCCCGCTGTCGCTCTGCGCGCGCGAGCCGCATGTCCCCGCCGACCGTCTGGTCGCCGAGATGGTGCCGCCGCCGCGGTTCGACTCGGTCCGCTTCGAGACGTACGTACCGGACCCGAACCAGCCCAGCCAGAGCGAGGCCGTCAAGGTGCTCGGCTCCTTCGCGGCCGGTCTGGGCGGGGCGCACGCCACCGGGAGCGGGCGCCGCAAGTGGTTCGCCAGGAAGCCCGCCGCACCCGCCGCGCCGCGCGGGGTCTACCTAGACGGCGGGTACGGGGTGGGCAAGACCCATCTGCTGGCCTCGCTGTGGCACGCCACCCCGGCCGAGCCCGCGCTCAAGGCGTTCGGCACCTTCGTGGAGCTGACGAACCTGGTCGGCGCGCTGGGCTTCCAGCAGACCGTGCGCACCCTGAGCGGGCACCGGCTGCTCTGCATCGACGAGTTCGAGCTGGACGACCCGGGCGACACCGTTCTGGTGTCGTCGCTGCTCGGCAAGCTGGTGGAGCAGGGCGTGGCGCTGGCCGCGACCTCCAACACGCTGCCCGGCAAGCTGGGCGAGGGCCGGTTCGCGGCCGTCGACTTCCTGCGCGAGATCCAGGGCCTGTCGGCGCACTTCCGTCCGCTGCGGATCGACGGCGAGGACTACCGCCACCGGGGGCTGCCCGAGGCTCCGCCGCCGTACTCGGACGAGCAGGTCGCCAAGGCCGCGTACGCGACCGAGGGGGCGGCGCTCGACGACTTCCCCGGGCTGCTCGGCCATCTGTCGCGGGTCCACCCCAGCCGGTACGGGGCGCTCACCGACGGCGTGACGGCGGTATGCCTCACCGATGTGCAGCCGGTTCCCGACCAGTCGACCGCGCTGCGGCTCGTGGTGCTCGCCGACCGGCTCTACGACCGCGAGGTGCCGGTGCTGGCGTCCGGGGCCCCGTTCGACCGGCTGTTCAGTGACGAGATGCTGAACGGCGGCTACCGGAAGAAGTACTTCCGGGCCATCTCCCGGCTCACCGCCCTCGCTCGCGACGCGAAGGGGCTTGTGGAGCAGTAGGTTTGGCGCACAGGGGGCCGTAAACCCCCTTAGCCACCAGAAGGGATACATCATGGCCACCACGCGTACGGCGCACACGGTCTGGGAGGGCGAGCTCCTCAAGGGCTCGGGGACCGTCACCTTCGACTCGTCCGGCATCGGTTCGCAGCCGGTCAGCTGGGCGTCCCGCGCCGAGCAGGCCAACGGCAAAACCAGCCCGGAGGAGCTCATCGCGGCGGCCCATTCCAGCTGCTTCTCGATGGCCCTCTCGCACGCTCTGGCCGGCGCCGGCAACCCGCCCACCCGGCTGGAGACCAAGGCGGACGTGACGTTCCAGCCGGGCGAGGGCATCACCGGCGTCCACCTCACCGTGCGCGGCGAGGTGCCGGGCCTGGACGCGGAGGGCTTCGCCTCCGCCGCCGAGGACGCCAAGAAGAACTGCCCGGTCAGCCAGGCCCTCACCGGCACGACGATCACGCTGACCGCCGAGCTCGTCTGACGCTCCCGGCCTTCGGTCCGGCAGGCTCTCCCCGCCTTGTCCGGCCGACTCCCCGGCCGTTTTCGGCCATGTGCAGCGACACGACCCGCATGATCCTCGTATCACCCGATCGCATGATGGATCATGCGGGTCTCGTCCTACCTGTCCGCCAACAGGGGAGTCGCCTCATGTCCGAAGCGCGAGCAACACGACGCCAGATCCTCGCCCGCACCGGCGCGTCGGCCGCCGCGATCGCCTTCACGGGCGCGGTCTCCGAACTCTTCGGCGGGAGCCCGGCCGTGGCCGCCCCCAGCAGGCGCGGCTACGGGCCGCTGGTTCCCGACCCGGCCGGGCTGCTCGATCTGCCGGACGGGTTCCGCTACCGGGTGCTCTCGCGTGAGGGCGACCCGCTGCGCTCCGGCGAGGGCCGGGTGCCGAGCAACCACGACGGCATGGCCGCGTTCGCGGGGCGCCGCGGCGGCGTCCGGCTGGTGCGCAACCACGAGAACCGGGTCACCGCCGCGATCGCGGTCCCGCAGGTCGAGGGTCTGGTGTACGACCCGATGGGCAAGGGCGGCTGTACGGCCCTGGAGCTCGACCCGGAGAACCGGGTGCTGTCCGAGCGGGTCGCCCTCAGCGGCACCGCCGTCAACTGCGCGGGCGGCCGCACCCCTTGGAACACCTGGCTGAGCTGCGAGGAGACCGAGGACCGGGCCGGTACCAACGGGTACACCAAGGACCACGGCTACGTCTTCGAGGTCGACGGCGCCGACCCGCGCCGCACCGGGGCCGTACCGCTCACCGCGATGGGCCGCTTCCAGCACGAGGCGATCGCGATCGACCCGCACCGCGGTGTCGTGTACGAGACCGAGGACGCCTTCGACAAGCCCTTCGGGCTCTTCTACCGCTTCCTGCCGGAGCGGCCGCTCGGCGGCACGGGCTCGCTGCGCGCGGGCGGCGCCCTGGAGGCGATGCGCGTCCCGGACGTGCCCGACCTGTCGGTGGTGCGGGAGCCGGGTGCGTGCTTCGACGGGATCGAGTGGGCGGCGGTGCCCGACCCGTCGGCCCGGCAGACACCGGTGCGGCTCCAGGACTTCGGCCGGCGCGGCATCACCCACGCGCAGAAGCTGGAGGGCTGCTACTGGAGCGGCGCCTGCGTCTACTTCGTCTCCAGCTACGCGCGCGTGGCGGAGGGCTCGGGCGCCGACCACTTCGGCCAGGTGTGGCGGTACGAGCCGAGGCGCCGCCGCCTCACCCTGGTGGTCGTCTTCGGCCCGGCCACCGACCTTCAGCTGCCCGGCGAGTCCCCGGACAACATCACGCTCGCGCCCGACGGCGGGCTGATGGTGTGCGAGGACGGCAACGGCGCCCAGCACGTCTTCGGACTGACCCGGCGCGGCGAGGTGTACGCGATGGCGCGCGGCCGCCAGGACATTGGCAAGCCGGGCGCCCCCGAATGGGGCGAGTTCGCGGGGGTCACCTTCGCCCCGGACCGGCGCACGATGTACGTCAACTGCTACACGCCGGGGACGACCTTCGCGGTGACCGGGCCCTTCGCCCACTAGTGCCAGCGCTCGCGCCGCGTCGCGTTCCGTCGCACGATCGGGGGAACCGACCGTAAGGGGTGCGCAGTGGCCGAGAAGGGCAGCAAAGGCGGCAAGGGCGAGAAGAAGCCCGAGCAGCGGGATCTGCGCCGGCTGCTGCGCGTCCCCGAGGGCAAGCGCGTCGACCTCTCCTCCTGCCCGGCCGACGCCACCCCGGCCGGGCCGAAGGACAAGGCGGAGGGGCTGGCGGCGACCGCCCGGATGGGCGACGAGCTCGCCGGGCTGCAGGAGCGGCTGTACGCGGCGAGCACGGCGGGCGACCGGCGCCGGGTGCTGCTCGTGCTCCAGGGCATGGACACCAGCGGCAAGGGGGGCACGGTCAAGCACGTCATCGGCCTGTTCAACCCGTCCGGCTGCCGGATCAAGGCATTCAAGGCGCCCACCCGGGAGGAGCTGAACCACCCGTTCCTGTGGCGGGTCACGCGGGCGCTGCCGCAGCCCGGCGAGATCGGCATCTTCGACCGCTCGCACTACGAGGACGTGCTGATCGCCCGGGTCCGCGAGCTGGTCCCGCGCCGTCGGCTGGGCCGCCGCTACGGGCAGATCAGCCGGTTCGAGCAGTCGCTCGTGGAGGACGGCGTGAGCGTCATCAAGATCTTCCTGCACATCAGTTACGAGCAGCAGCGCCGCCGGCTGCTCGAACGGCTCGACAACCCGGACAAGCACTGGAAGTTCAACCCGGGCGACATCGACGAGCGGGCCCTGTGGCCCGCGTACCAGGAGGCGTACGAGACCGCCCTGGAACGGTGCTCGACGGACGCGGCCCCCTGGTACCTGGTGCCCGCCGACCGCAAGTGGTACCGGAACTGGGCGGTCAGCCGGCTCCTCCTGGAACATCTGCGCGAGCTCGACCCGCAGTATCCGAAGGGCGACTTCGACGTGGAGGAGTGCCGGAGGCGGCTGACCTGACCGGAATGACTGGCCTGACGGATCGTCAGATCGCCATGGCCTCCTGGATCCAGCGGTTCACCCGGTACGGCAGCCACCACGCCAGGTCGCCCACCTCCAGGACCAGCTTCTCGGAGAGGAAGTCGGCCAGGACCGCGGGCGGCACCGAGTCCGCCGGGGCGCCGTAGACCAGGGTCTCGATGACCTCGTGGTACTCGGGCTCGTCCGCGGTGAAGCGGCGCAGGTCTCCCCAGCGGCGGTCGCGGATCTGGACGAAGCCGGGCCCCTGCCGCCACAGGCACTTGCACAGGTAGTGCCCGTCGCGCCAAAGGCGCAGCGCTTCGGCCGCCTCGGCGGGCCCCTCCAGGCGCTGCGGCGGCTGGACATGGCTCAGAAGCTGCCAGGCGTCGGCGTCCGCCGCCGGGTCGAGCCGCAGCTTCCACTCGACGAGCACGGCGCGGGCCGTCAGATCGCGCACGAGGCTGAGGGCGCGTACGGCGTGGTGGGCGGCGCCCGGGGCGCGCGTGTCGGCGAGGTCGATGGGCTCGGTGAGGCGGACGCGGCGCACGCCCGCCTCCCACAGCCGGTCGGCCTCCTCCTCCACGGGGCCGGTCAGTTCGAGGTCGCCCAGGTGCATCCCGGGCAGGGCGCAGGCGTCGGGGTCGTAGTCGCGCCAGGCGGCGACGGTGAGGGCCGCGGTGCGCGTGGTGAGGGCGGTGCTCATCGGGCTGGTCCTCCGGCTCGTACGGTCTTCGCGGTCGGCGGTCGTCGCCGTCATACGTGGGCGGGCTCGGGGCGGGCGGGCTCGGCAGCGTCCAGGGCGGCGTGGGCGTGGCGCATGAAGTCCAGGCGCAGCAGGTCCTCGTTGACGGCCGAGGGCGCGATGTGGACGTACTGGCCGCCGTCGGTGAAGACCAGGCCGAGCGCGAGCCAGGAGTCGAGCAGTCGCTGCACCTCGCTCTCCTCGCGGGCGGCGCCCTTGGCGCGGGCGGCGGCCTTGCGAGTGAGGGCGGCGGCGGTGTGCGGCTGGTCGAGGAGGCGGAAGGCGACCAGCTCGTACGGGTCGGTCAGCTCCATCGCGCGCCACGCGAACGTCCGGCGCCGGCTGACCAGGACGATGCGGTCACCGAGGTCGGTGTGGGTGAGCCGGGCGTCCGCGTGGTGCTTCTTCCAGGCGTCGATGGCGTTGTTGAGGGCGGTGACGGTGGGTTCGCCGATGCCGCGCTGCGGGGCCTCGAAGACGTACGCGAGGTCGTAGAGCTCCGACTCGGGCAGGTCGTAGGTGAAGCGGTAGTGCTCCTCGGGGCGCAGGCCGTCGAAGCCGAGCTCGGGGCGGTTGAAGTAGGGGCTGAAGCGCTCGATGGCGATGCGCGCGGACAGGTCGACCGGCGGGTTGAGGTGTTCGAGCGCCGGTATCTGGGCGATCACCGGGTCGTAGTCCTCGGCGGTCTCGCCCGGGAAGCCGTGCAGATAGTTCCAGGCCACCGAGAGCCCGGTCTCGGCGCCGTCCCGGAGCATACGGACGTTCTGGCAGCCGCTGACACCCTTGTCCATCAGGTCGAGCACGCGGTTGTTGAGGCTCTCGATGCCCGGCTGGACGTAGATCAGTCCGGCCTCGGCGAGCGTACGGAGCTGACTGCGGCGCATGTTGGCCTTGATCTCGATGTGCATGCGCAGGTCGTAGCCGCTCTCGATGATGCGGGGCAGCACCGTGGAGAGGTAGCCCATGTCGAGGATGTTGTCGACGAGGTACATGTCGAGGACCCGGTGGCGGCGGGCGAGCTCCATGATCTCCGAGTAGAACGTCTCGGGGCTCTTGGAGCGGTACTGCATGAAGGAGCCGTTGAGCCCGCAGAACGTGCAGTGGTGCTTCTCGCCCCACCAGCAGCCCCGGGCGCCCTCGACGACCAGCTTCGGCTCGACCCAGTTGCGGGCCACCGAGGTGCCGAGCCGCTCGAAGTAGCCGCTGTAGTCGGGGGGCAGGATCGCGGCGGGCGGGATCGGGCTGGTGGCCATCGGGTTGACCACGATCGCGCCCTCGGCGCCGCGGTGGCACAGGCCCGGCACGGCGGCGAGCGCGGCCGGGTCGGAGCCCTCGCCGATGGCGGTGAGCAGCTGCGGGAAGGCCGTCTCGCCCTCGCCGCGGATGACGTGGTCCACGAACGCGAAGTTGCGGTGGACGGCCTCCCCCTGCTCGCCGTCGCAGTTGGCGCCGCCCATCACGGTCACGATGTGCGGGGCGAGCCGCTTGACGTGCCGGGCGGCGGCGAGGGCCGCGGTGTTCTGCTGGAAGGTGGAGGTGAAGCCGACGACGTCGGGCGCGTACGCGACGATCCGCTCGGCGATCATCTCCACGAACTCCGGTACGACGCGGTGCAGTTCCTGTGACATACGCAGCCGGGACTTGCGCAGCTTGCCCTTCATCGCATCCGCGAACTCCTGGTCGCGCCAGGCCGGGTCGTCGTAGAGGGCGGAGGAGAACACCCAGTCGCCGCAGCCCATGAAATAGGAGGAGAGCGCGTAGTACTCGTAGTCGTCGGCGGTGAATGCGGTGCGCTCGGTGATCCAGTCGGTGAATTCGAGATTGGCGTGCAGCACTTCCGCCTTGGCGCCCGGCACGCGTTCGTCGACGCTGCGCTTGAGGATTCCCAGGGCCAGCGACGGCAGGTCGATCGGCGACCAGGGCATGTTGACCAGCAGAACACGCATGTCGGCTCCTCGCGGGTACGGCGGCGTAAGAAGGAAAAGAGCGGTAAGGGTGTACGAGAGGTAAGGAAGAAAGGGCCCTGGTGGCAAGGCGGCATCCCGGGGCCGCACCGGCCGGCCCGGCG
>NZ_JBHWUR010000171.1:0-10835 GCF_042737755.1 Streptomyces sp. NPDC059994 | reverse complement strand
GGGTCAGGGTCAGGGTCAGGGTCAGGGTCAGGGTCAGGGTCAGGGTCAGGGTCAGGGTCAGGGTCAGGGTCAGGGTCAGCGAGAGTGTCGGAACCTCCGCCCGCACTTGGCATGCCCGGCCCGCGCCCCGAGCCCCTCCCGCGCCGGCCCGGGCCGCTCCCTCGGGTCCAAGAAGTCGGCCATGGTCGTCGCGGCGGGCGACCCCTTCAGCGGCAACAGCCAGAATGGCGGTGTCCGCAGGGATCTCCAACGACGGTCGGTGACACGGTTGAGGAGCAGCCGACGTCGGCGATGAACGATGAACGCGCCCTGGGAATCCCAGGGAGTGACGACGACGGCCGGGCGTGCGGAGGTTTTTCACGCGACGCCGAGGGCGTCGGTGTGCACGCCTGCTGCGGCCCGCGGCCCACATCGGGCCCGTGCGTGCGAGGGCGCGCGGCAGATCTGGTTCGGGGTCGCTTGAGATGCGGCGCGCGCCCGGGTACGCGCACCACGACCGGAACGAGACAGAGGCCAGTCAGCGCCCATGTCCGGGCAACTGCTGTCCGAGCCAGATACCGATGGCCCGCTCGCATTCAGCTGTGGGAGACGCTGGGGAAATCCCTCGTCACCGCCACTCAGACCGACCTCACGCGGTTCGCCGAGCCACGTCGCTCATCAACGGGATCTCGGAGTGAAGTTGACACCCTCGTCGTTGAGCTCGTAACGGACCACGAACGCTTCCACCTCGCCGGTCGGCCAGACCGACCCCTGCTTGCGAAGCTCTTCCAAGTACTGCTGGTTCTGGGGTGCATCGGTCAGGATGATGTTCCGGTTCCCCTTCGCCAGCCACGGGTTGTCCGACCTCCGCACCCGGTGTTCGAGGTTCAGCGGTTCGAAGCTTTCCGTGCCATCGGCACGACGGACCTTGATCTGCAGCGTGCCGGTCGGGTTGAGCCGGGCGTCACCGGCGGCTACGAGCTGGCCTTCGATTGCCTGGAGGTCGGCGTCGGCTCGCAGCCGACGCATCGCCTTGCCCTGGAGGCTGCCGAAGTCCTTGCCCGCGAGGCGACGGGCCTCGCGCAGGATGCCGATGGCCCGGGCCCTCTGCTGCGCGGTCAGAGCGGGGGCGTTGCCGACATCTGCCCGCAGGGCGTCCAACTCGGTGCCGAGCTGCGCCAGGCGGGCCCGCCCTGGGGTGGCCCGCTCCGCGGCCAGGGTCCGGTCGATCACAGCCGGAAGGCGTTCGTTGGCGAGCCGCTCGTAGCGGGCAACCAGATCGGGGTTCGCGACCGCGACGTAGCGGGTCTGCGGGGTGACCGTCAGCGTGGCCTGCGGGGTGCGAACCCCGGTCCGTACGTCGTACGTCGTGGGCGGCCGGGGTTCATAGCGTCTGACCTCGGGAGCCGGTTGCACCAGGCCCGCCGAAGCGGCACCCGTCCTCGTACCGCCCAGTGCCCCGGTCGTGTTGGAGACGAAGGTCTCGCGAACGGCCTGTTGACCGGCCGCCTTCTCCGCCTCGATCTGGGACTGGCGGCCGACCCTGCCCTCGGTGACGAAGCGGTTCTCCTGATACGGGTGCGTGACGAGGACGTTGTCGAGCACGACGGGTTCCTTGGTGTCCATCCTTCTGCGCGGCAGAGTGCCGTTCCCTTCCAGCTCCCGCTCCAGCTCGCGCGGCGAAACGCTGCTCGGGTCGATCGGGCCCCGGCCGAGACCCATGACGAGCTGGTCAAAACTCTTCCCCGTCCGCTTCTGGAGTTCGGTGCGCACCTCGGCGTCGGTCCTCATGTCCCGCCCCGCTCCCTCCTGGCGTGCGATGACGGCCCGGCCGGAGGCGTCGTACTGGACGACGTGCGCCAGCTCGTGCGCCAAGAGGCGGCGACCCGCGTGGCCTTGCAGGGATTCCCCGCGGCCCAGGACGACATTCCGCCCGAAGCTGTATGCGCGCGCCCCGAGTCGGTCCGCCATGGCGGCCGCCTCAGGTCCGCTGTGCACCCGTACGCCGCTGAAGTCGTGCCGGAAGGCCCGCTCCCACTCTGTCCGCACCGGGAGGTTCAGCTGCTGGCCGCCGGACGCGGGGAGGACTCCCGCGTCCCGAGCGCTGCGCTCCGCGCGGGGGCCGGTCGACGCCGTTATCGTCGTGACACGGGTGGCAGTGGAAGCGGCCGCCCGGTCCGGCGTCGTCAGGGCACGGTCGGCCAGCACATGGGCCGCTTGCTCCAGGGTGTCGCCAGGTTGGGTGACGGGCAGGCTGTGTGTGACGCGGGGCGTGACGCGGGGCATCCTGTCGGCGGCACCTGCTGTGGAGGCCGAAGACCGGTGGACTTGGCTGAACGAGGGCATCGGGTACCTCCCAGGCCGCCCTGCCGTGCTCGTGATCGCAGGGTGCCTATCGCCACCATAGGACGGGCGTGTCACCGCCGCCATGCAGGGACCTGGCCCGCGCATGCCGTCGGCGGTGGCGATGTTCCGCTGTATGAAGTCGCGGTTGCGGGCGTTCTGTGGTGCGAGTGCCCGGGGCGTCGGGCGATGGGACTGGTGGCCGGGCCGGGTGCAGGTCCGTCACTGCCTTGCGTATGGGCTGTCCAGCGGCTGCGAAGTGAGGTGTGGCCTGGGCCGGTCCGGAACGATGTGCCCCCGGCGTCGTCGGTTCTGCGTCCGATGAAGGACAGCAAGCACTCGCTGCCACTGCACGGTGCCATTACCTGCGCGCGTACCCATCAGTCCGCGGCTCGACACCTCGCTGACGTCGTCGCGGGGCATCTCGACGAGACACTGTCGTGGTCAGCGCTGCCTGACTTCGAAGGGCATGCGGCCCCGCCCGCACAGAAGACCCCGGTCGGTCAGGGTCAAAGGGTCGTCAATCTGCCTCATCGCGCAACCACAGTGACCGAGGTGGACCAGCGCTGGTCGGCCCACAACGCCACCTGCCCCACGTCGGGATCCGCCAGGCAGCCGACCTCACGAGCGGCTCGCGGATCATCGTGCTTCGTCGACCGGGGCCCGAACGGGCTGCGGCGTTGGGCACGGGCACCCGCACCGCGCCGAGCGGGAGGCTCCGGCCCGCCGGGACCAGCGGCCGGGCGGCGCCCTGCGGCGAGGTCCCGGCCGGCCGGTGCTTCTGGTGGTCGTCGCCGCGGACCCGGACGGTCGCCTCGATGCGGTCGTCGTCGTTCTCGGTGAGGTGGTGCGCCTTCAGGTTGGCCACGCTGACCTGCCGGCGCACGTCCCCCAGTCCGAGCCCGAACCGGACGAGGAACTCCTCGGTCAGCGGCCCGGTGTGGCGTTCGCCGTCCGCCGTCCAGCTGCCGTGCACCTCGAAGTACGGGCAGACGGGCCGCCAGCCGGCCTCGTCCTTGAACCGGACCTTCTGCGGCATCCGCTCGCTCAGCGTGCCGTCCGCGGCCAGGTCGAGGGTGGGCTGCGGCTCCCCCGTGGTCTTGCCGGTACCGCGCGGAGTGAGGTCGCTCGTCGCTCCTCCCCCAGCGGTAGTTGTCGCAGGGGTTCGGGGAGGGGCCAGCCGGGCGAAGGAGAGCGGGGCTGGATCCAGAGCTGGTCGATCACCGGCATCTCCTAGCGGTTGGCGACAAGATGACGGGGCGTGATCGACCGTACAGAAATCATTACGGTGTGTCATGCTCAGCACGGTGGGTCGGCGCCTCAGCCCGTCCGGTCCGCGGCCCGGCTCCCCACGGTTCCCCGCCCGGTCCCTCACCCCGTCACCCCGTCACGCCGGCGGGAGCGGCTGGGCCAGGGGGCGGAAGACCATGCGCAGGTCCTTCGGGGTCCGGGCGCCGCCGGGTCCGGCCTGCTCTACGTTGGCCAGGGGTGCGCAGTGGAAGTCGATGCCCTGCGGCTCCCTGCGCTCCGGGTCGCCGTTCGTGTCGGGCGGCCACAGGAGGTCCCCGGTGACGACCCGGGCGGGGATCAGCCAGTAGTCGCCGCCCCGGTAGAACCGCTTCGCGGGTGCGGGTGCGGGGACGGCGGGCGGGTCGCCGGGGTCGGCCGTGGGGGGCGGTGCGTCCGGCTCGAAGAACACCTCGATCCCGTCCTCGATCGGCAGCCACCGCCCCTCCTCGATCACCAGCGCACCCTCGCCGGACACCGCCGTGACGACGCTCGTGGTGCTCCCCGCCGGGCCGGTGGCCGGCTCCGGCGGCCGATGGTCCCAGCGGCGCAGCAGCGGGTGGCGCTCGGGGAAGGTGCCGAGCCCCGGCTGGTGGGGGTCGGCCGCCGGATCGGCGTCCAGGACCACCCGCCGGCCGACGTGGTCCACCTCCGTGATGCGGTACAGCCGCGGAGCCCTCGCTCCCGCGGTCCGGGCGGCCCGGCAGACAGAGGCGTCGTCGACGATCTCGACGGTGTCGCCGGTCTCCAGCCCGAGCTTGTCGTCCCGGCCGAGCGTGTCCAGTTCGAGCGTGGGCCCGGCGACCGACCTGATGGGGAGGACCACCGAGGCGTTCTCCCGCGACCACTTGAACGTGGCCTGGCCGACGTGGCCGCCGCGGTGCACCTCCACCCGGTACAGCTGGTTCTCCGGACCGCGGTATCCCGAGTCGGGCGCCACGTCGCACGGGTCAGTGTCGCCCTCGGTGAGCCGGGCGCGGGCCGCGAGCTTCGCCCTGGGGCCGAAGAGGGCCTCCAGCTCCTCCGTCAGCCAGGGCAGCGCGGCCTCGGGGGCGGGGATGGGGGTGTCGTCCGCCAGGCGCAGCGGGAGCCAGGCGATCTGCCACATGACCCGGGTACGCGCCGTGGTGTCGGGGCCGTGCAGGCCGAGGGCCGGCTCCCGCAGCTCCGGCGCCTCATGGGCTGTCACCAGGCGCTCCCACACGCGCAGGTACACCATGAACGCGCCGTCGGGCAGCTTCCCTTCCACCTCCGCCCGCTCCTGGTCGAGGTGGCCGTCGGGCTGGCTCCAGTACTCCACGTCCTCCTTGCACTCGCAGAGGATGCCGTCGACGTACATGCGCCCCTGGGCCACGGTCAGCACGCCGTCGTTGACGGCGACCCGGAACCCGCCGAGGTCCGTCTCCTCCGGGCCGGCCGCGCAGGCCGCCCTGCCGAGCACGTCGGCGGCGAGCGTGCGCAGGTAGTACTGGAGGATCGCGCTCTGCTCGTTGATCTCGGAGTCGAGCTGAACGCGTCCCTGCTGGGACAGGACCGCGGAGAAGTGCCGGTCCGGGTCGAACGTGACCCGGGAGAAGTCGCCTTGCATCGTGGTGCGCTCCCTGACGTGAGGAGTGGCTCGTCCGCGCGCGGCCCGGAGCCGCCGCCGCTCAGGTGACGAAGAACAGGCCGCTGTCGCAGCCGGCGGGCGTGTACTCGTCCAGGCGGGTGCGCAGGTTGTCCTCCCGCAGCGGCTGGAACAGGTCGTGCAGGGCACCCGGTTCCGAGCCGTCGTCCGCGCCCCGGCGGATCTCCTCGGCGCACCCGTCGGCGAGTTGAACGTACCCCGGAGTGCCGTACCAGGTGCTGGTGAAACGCAGTGCGACGCGTTGCGAGTCGCCGGACTGCTCCGGTTCGCAGTGGAACCGGGCGGGGGTGTGGGAGTCCGGCGGCAGCCAGCAGAACCGCACGCAGCCCTCGCCCCGGTGGGAGACCCGGACCTCCCCGTCGAACAGGGAGTTCTCCAGCAGCTCCACGGCCCGCACCCGCACCGTCCCGATCACCGTCGTGCGGCGTGCGGCGAGCACCGCGTGGGCGGGTCGGCCCTCCGGGCCGGTCAGCGCGGCCGTCTCGCGGCCGGTGGCGTCCAGTACGGAGTCGGCGAGGCAGACGTGGTTGGGTTCGGCCGCCGTCTCGTCCTGCCTGACGACGACGGTGCCGAGTACGGAGTGCTCGACCCTCAGCCGCGCCGGGGTGTTGACCAGCTCCAGTCCCGGCTCCTCGGGATGCTGCGGGCGGGCCCGCTCGTCCAGGTCCCAGCCGGGCACCAGGGTGCAGTGCCGGACGACCACCTCCCCCACCTCCCCGTGTACCTGCACGCTGCGCCCGGCGATCAGCAGGCCGTCGAGCACGATCCGGGGCAGCGGTCCCGCGCCCCGGCCCGTACCGGTGATCCGCAGGGCGTCGGGACGGTTGCCGGACCAGTCGAGCAGCCGCAGCACCGGCCGCACCCCGTCTGCGGCCCGCAGCGTCAGCCGGTCGCCCTGGTCGAGGTCGATCGCGAGGATCTCCTGGTAGGCGTCGTTCCCGGTGATCTCGATGACCGCCTCGGGCCGCCGCATGCCGTGCCGCCGCGCGGCGCGCCAGCGCTCCAGCGCCTGGGTGATGCGCCGGTACCGCTCGCCGGGGCCGACCCGGTAGACGCGGGCGGCCAAGTCGGTGTCCGCCGCGCCGGGGCGCGGGTACTCGCCGCCGCCCAGGTCGGCGGCCGCGCCATGGTGGTAGGTGACCAGGACGCCGGCCTCGGGTGCCTCGCGGGCCGGGAAGGCGATCCGGCCGAGGACCGGGTCGACGGCGACCTGGCCGGGCCTCGGCCGGTAGGTCCACCCCGACAGGTCCGCGGCCACGATCCGGTCGAGCGACACCGGGGGGTCGTCCGGGCCGGGCCACACGCACAGGCTCTTGCCCGGTCCGTAGTAGTCGGCGAGCCGCTCGCTCAGGGCGCGCCGTCTGATCGGCGCCGGGACGTTCATCTCGTCCGCGGTGTGGCACGGGGACGGCTCGGTCACCGGCCTGGTGAACAGCGGGGTGTCGTTGCCGAGGATGCTGAAGGTGAACCGGTACGGCGCGCGGTCGTCGCAGTAGGCCGGGGCGCGGGTGACCGCGTGCGCGAGCAGCCGCCACACGTGCAGGCCCACGCCGGGGATGCCGTACCGGCCGGCCCGGCGCGCGGACCCGGGGCGGGCGGCCTCCGCGGTGCGGGCCAGTTCGTCGAAGGGCCCCCAGAGCCGGTCGAGGGCGTCCACCCGGCGCAGGTCCGGCAGCCGGCCGTGGCGCAGCCGGCGGCGGGCCCCGCGGTCGTCGGCCGGATACCGGCGGACGGGCTGGGTGACGGCGAGCAGACGGCGGTACTCCACGGCGCGGGCCGGCCACCCGGCCACATCGGCGGCAAGGTCCTCCAGGAGGGCGAGGGTGCCCTTGCGGCGCCGGTTGGCGACGGTGTCGGCCACCTCCCGGCGGGGGGCCGCTGCCGCCAGCCACCGCTGTGCCTCGGCCGTGCCCGTGTCGAACGCGGCGGCCGCCCTGGGCAGCACGCGGTGGCCGACGAGGTCCCCGAGGTAGGGGACCGCCCAGTCGGCGCAGGTCTCGATGAACGAGTCGGCGTAGAGCCGTTCGATGTCGGCCTCGACCAGGTCGGCCTGCTCGGCGATGACGGCGAGGAGGGCGCGCAGCCGCCCGCCGGTCTCCTCGTCGCGTCGCCGGTGGACCGCGGGCAGCAGGTCGTACAGCTCGTCGGGGGTCATGGGATCCTCCGCAGGACGAGGGTTTCGGGGGTCGCGGGGTCGAGCACGGCGAGCTGCGCGGGCCGCAGCCCGCGCCGGACGACCAGCTGCGGGAAGGAGTCCTTGAGCCGTGCCCTGAGCGCGCTCTGGCCGATGCCGGGGTTGAGCCGCAGGAGCCGGGGGACCGTCAGCCCGTACTGCCGGGCCACGAAGGTGAGGGTGTCCGAGTCGGCCGTGTCGTGGCGGGTGGCGCGGTTCCCGGCGGGCCGGGCCGGCACGCTGGGGCAGGCCGTGGTCAGCGTGCCGGCGAGCCGGGCCAGGGCGGCGGTGTCGACGTCGTCGGGGACGCCCGCGAACAGGTCGACGTCCACGTGCTCGACGCCGGGCACGGACTGGGCGGCGCGGTAGGCCGTGCTGAGGTGGGCGGGTGCGGCGAGTTCGGTGCCCGCGAACCCGAGCGCGTCGTACAGGGCGCCGCGGACGGCGGGGGCGACCGACTCCCAGGTGCGGTCGGGCTGTACCCGGATCCCGGCCGCCATCAGGAGCAGCACCCGCTCGCGTACGGCGACCCGGACCGGCAGGTGGTCCCCGTACGCGGCGAGCGCGCTCTCCAGGGCGGTGACCAGGGGCGCGCCCGGCGCGAGCGGGGCGTCGCCGACGGCGGCGACGGTGACCAGCACGACCCGGCGGCGGCCGTCGGTGACGTGCTGGGCGCTCGCCTTGCCGATGCCGGCGAAGGCGCGGGCGAAGTCCTCGTAGTCGCGCAGCGAGACCAGCCGGTCCAGGGCCCGCAGGCGCAGTGGGACGCGGCTGCGGGTGTCGTCGACGCCGTCCGGGTCGGTACCGCCGGTCGCGGGCAGCGGGTTGGTGACGGCGGTCACGCCCGGGGGCCTGCTGACCACTTGGTTGACCTGTCCGGCGGGGACGTTGCCCGCGCTGCCGGAGCCGATCCGGTAGCGGGCGGCGACGTTCTCCGTGCCGGTGGGCAGCCGGCTGCCGTGCCGGCCGTCGCCGAACTCCACGGCGGCGGCGCCGTCGGCGCCGGTCCGCAGCCGGTAGCAGGTGTCGGCCGGGCCCAGTTCGGTGAGGTCGTCGGTCCGCTGCCACCGCAGGTCGGCGACCCGGACGGCCAGGGTGTCGGCCGCGCCGTCGGGCGTGGCGGCGGGCAGGCAGGTGAGCGGGCCCTGGCGCAGCGGGAAGGTCTGCCCGGCCCGGCCGGCGTCGCCGCTGCCGAGGATCTCGGTGCGGGTCTCGCCCACGGTGGCGGGGGTGACGTTGCCGTGGACGACGACGGTGTCGCGCCGGTAGCGGTAGGCGAGCCTGGACGTCAGGAGGAGCGTGGTGCGGGCCCGTCCGCCGGGGCGCCGGGCGTGGGTCTGGCGTACGCCGCCCAGCATGACCAGCTCGGTGCCGCTTACGCCGGTGACGAAGGGCACATCCGTGCGCTCGCCGGAGACCACCAGCCACTGGCCGGGGCGCAGCCCCTCGTAGGCGGCGTCCAGATCGATCTCCCGGTCGGCGACGTCGTCCCGGAGCGGGGCGTCGGCTACCGGGAGGGTTTCGCCGGCCGCCCACACCGTGGTCTCGCGCCGTCCGTCGTCGCTGAAGTACTTCGGCGGCAGCGGGGTCTCCAGGCGCAGCTGGGTCGACTTGACGGCCAGGTTCCGGCCCAGGGCGGCGGGCTGGCGGACCTCCTGCACCTGGCGGACGAGCGGGTCCCTGCCGCCGCGTTCCACGACGATCCAGCTGTGCGAGACGATGGTGTCGTACACGGCGTCGAGGGTGAGCTGGCGGTTCTTGGGGGCGAGGCCGTTGTTGCGCTCGCTGTTGTCCACGTCGATCAGCCGCGCGCCCCTGCTCCCCCGTTCACGGAACACCGCGCCGGCGGGGGCGGCCCGGACGCGCAGCCACTGCACCTCGACGAAGGACTCGGGTGCCGCGACGGAGACGGTGTTCAGGGCGCGGTAGAGCTCCCCCGCGAGCCGGGGGCGGGCGGCGGCGAGCAGCCGGGGCAGGGCGTCGGAGTCGGCGGCGAACAGGTCTTCGACGGCGGGCGGCCGCAGCCGGGACCCGGTGGGCGGCCGGGATCCCGGGCCGGCCAGCGCGTCCAGGGCGGGGGCGAGGCCGGCGAGCGCCGGAGTGTCCTTGGCCGCCCCGGCGGACCGGCCTTGGGGCGTGGTGACGGCCATGCCCGGGTCGGCGAGCAGCGGCACGCCCGTCACGGTGGCGGCCGCGGCCGCCACCGCCCGGCCGCGCTGGACGACCGTGGCTAGCCAGGTCTCGACAACGGTGTCCCCGGTGGCGCGGGCGACAGCCAGGTGTTCGCCGAGGCGCCGGAGCGGATCGGCGAGCACCTCGACGTAGCTGCCGATCTGCGGCTGCATGCCGGTCTCCTGAAGCGGCTCCAGGACCCGGGTCCTGATGTCTGCGGCGATCTCGCCCTGCGGGGTCTGGAGCACGGCGGCGCGCACACCACTGCTCAGCCGGGCCAGTGCCGCGGCGTACTGCTGTTCCCCGTTGGGTGAGGCGAAGTGCACGATGGTGCGGCCGCGGGCGGGGTCGGCCCGGACCTCCCAGACGGTACGCACCCTGGCGTCCTCGGGGGCCGAGAAGCGGAAGAGCAGGCGGTCGCCCGGCCGGATCGAGGGGTGGATCCCGGTCAGTTCGAGTTCCTGGAGGGCTCGGACGCGGTCCGGGGTGAAGGCGGGCGGGGCCGTGCGGCGGACCGGCAGCTCGTTCCACTCGGCGCGCGCGGTGAGGTCCTCGGAGGTCTCGAAGGTCTGCGGCAGCCCGCCCGGCAGGGGGGCGCTCTTGACCTGTGAGCCCGCCGGGATGGTCGCGCTGGTGCCCGGGTCGAGGGCGTACGCGAGGTGGGCGGCGGCTGCGAGCGCGGGCCGGGGGCGGTGTCCGACGAGCCGGCCGAGCCGGGTCAGCGAGTCCTGTTCGGTGGCCGTGCGCAGGTAACCCTCGTTGGCGATGCGTTCCTGGTAGAAGGTCAGGACGTCGGCGATGACGGCCCAGCCGTCGAGCAGGGCGATCGAGGGGTCGTCCGGCTCGCGGGTGGTCAGCGGGGCCAGTTCGGGGCGGTCGGCGGCCGAGAGCCGGGCCAGCATCGAGTCCAGGAACTGCCGGTGGGTGCCGATGCGGCGGTCCAGTGCGGGCAGGCCGGGGCGGTTCCAGACCGGCGCCGGGGTGGCGGACCGGGTGCCGGCGCAGCAGCCGCAACGGTGGGGTGAGCCGCTCATCGTCCTCCTTGCACAGTGACGTTCAGCCGCCCGTTCTCGGGGCGCGCCGGGTCGTCGTCGAGCCGGGCGATCTCAAGCGGCCGCAGCCGCAGGACGCCGGAGGCCGGTACGGCCTCGACGGTGACGGGATTGATGGGAGTGGGGTCGGCCGGGTCGGCCGCGGTCCCGGCGGGTGCGGCCGGGGCGGGACCGGTCGGGGCGGGCGGGGCCGGGGCGGGAC
>NZ_JBHWUR010000170.1:0-10886 GCF_042737755.1 Streptomyces sp. NPDC059994 | reverse complement strand
CGCGGGCGCCGGTGGGGCCGTGGGCGCTGGTGGGGACGTGGGCGGGGGCGGGGGCACGGGCGCGGGCACGGCCACGGGCTCGGGCACGGCCACGGGCGGGGGCGCGGCCACGGGCACGGGCACGGCCACGGGCGGGGGCGCGGCCACGGGCGCGGGCGGGGGCGCGGCCACGGGCGCGGGCGGGGGCGCGGGCGCGGGCACATTCACCAGCACCGGCACGGATGGGCGCGCGGGCACGGGCACGAGCACGAGCACGGACGAGCGCACCGGCACCACCACGGCCCCAGCCCCAGCCCCACCCCCAGCCACCATCGAGCTCCTAGGCCGTCTCCACGGCCCCGCCCCCCACCCCACCCACTTCTCCCTGCACCACCCGCCCTCCGGCACGGAGTTCAGCTTCCCCGTGCGGGAGCGGCGGGACCGTGCCGGGTTCGCCGTGCGGGTGCCCCTCGCCGGGCTCACCGGCGTACCGCCCGCGCCCCACATCGCGCCCCGGGGCGTGGAACCCCAGGACGCGGACCGCTGGGAGGCCCGTTTCCGCTATCCCGACGGCACCCTGGGCGCGGTTCCGGCCGCGCTGGACCTGGCGCCCGGGCGCGCCCTCGGCCGTCTGTGCCTGCGCGCGGACGCGGCCGGGAACCTGGCGGTCGAGCTCACCCGGCGGCCGCTCGTCGACACGGTCGCCTGGGCCGCCGACGGCAGTCTGACCGTGGCGGGAACGTGGGGCCCGGACGACGTCCGGGGCGCCGCCGCCCGCCTGGTGCTGCGCCACACCGTCCTGCGCGAGGAGGTCGCCGTACCGGTCGCCCGGGACGGCGTGCGTTTCCGGGCGACCGTGCCTCCGGAGGCGACGGCGTCACTGGTGGAGGGCCGCTGGTCCACACTTCTGGGTGACTTTCCGGTACGCCTGCTGACGTCGGCCGGTGCCGCGCTCCCCCGCCCTCACACCCTCGCCGGACGCGGGTTCACCGCGGCCCGCCGCCACGGCGACCGGCTGGAGCTCGTCGCCGGGTCCCCTCTCGCCGAGGCCGAGCGCGGGGCGTACCGGCAGCGCGGGCTGCGCACGACGTACTACCCGGACCGGCGCCGCCACAGCCCGCTGGGCGACACCGTCCTGTTCACGGGCGGCGACTCCCCGCGCGCGGTGCTGGCCGAACTGGCCGGCCGGGACAGCGGATTGACCCCGCTGTGGGTCACCGGCGACCGGCTGCGCGCGGCCCCGCCCGGCGCCGCGCCCGTCGAGCCGTACAGCCGCCGCTGGTACGAGGCGCTGGCGACCGCCCGGCACATCGTCACCGACGACCATCTGCCCGAGTGGTTCGAGCGACGGCCGGGGCAGACCGTCGTGCAGACCTGGCACGGCACCCCGCTCGGCCGGATCGGCACCGATCTGACCGGCACCCCGCACGCCGACCACCGCCTTATCGAGGCGCTGCCGCGCCTGGCCCGCCAGTGGTCGCTGCTCGTGTCGCCCAGCCGGTGGGCCACGCCGGTGCTGCGCCGGGCCCTCGCGTACGACGGCGAGGTCCTGGAGGCGGGCAACCCGGCCAACGACCCGCTCCTCGCGCCCGGCCGGGACCGCGTCCGCGCCCGGGCGCGTGCCGCCCTCGGCGCGGACGCCGACGCGCGCGTGGTGCTCTACGCGCCCACCTACCGCGCCCACCTCCCCCTCGGCCCCGGCCACCCCGCCACCCACCGCTTCGACCCGGCCGGGCTCGACCTCGTCGAGCTGGAGCGCAAGCTCGGGGAGGACCACCTCGTCCTGGTGCGGCGCCACGCGCGCGTAGCGGGAGCCGCGCCCGGCGGCCGTGACGTCTCGGCGCATCCCACGACATCCGGGCTGCTGCTGGCCGCCGACGTCCTGGTCACCGACTACTCCGGGCTGATCTGCGGCTTCGCCCACACCGGCCGCCCGATGCTCTTCCACCCCTACGACCTCGCCCATTACCGCGACACCGCGCGCGGCTTCTACGCCGACTTCGAGGCGCTGGCCCCCGGCCCACTGCTCGCGGACACCGGTGCCGTGGCGGAGGCGCTGCGGGACCCGGAGACGGTCGCCGCGGCCCACACGGACGCGTACGCCGCCTTCCGCACCGCGTTCTGCGACCTGGACGACGGGCGGGCGGCGGCCCGGGTCGTCGACCGGCTGACGACGGGCTGCTGATCGGGTGATCGACGCGGGATGCCGGGACAGATGCGGCCCCCCACGGAACCGATGACCTGTGCGCACCTTTCCTCCCACCGGCCCCGCCCGGCTTCCGGCGCCCCGCCGCGCGGCCGTCCGCCCCGCCGACGCGCCGCCCCCGGGTCCCACCTGGCGCGTCACGCCGTACTTCGTGCTCGGCGGGGTGTTCTGGCTGGTGATATCGGCGGCGGCCTGGCGGGTGCCGATGTGCTGCGACCTGGGCACGCACGCCGCCGTGGTGGAGCGGCTGAAGGCCGATCTGCTCAACCCGGCCCACCCGATGGCCGACCTGCCGGGCGCGGGCAGCCCGTACTACTCGCCGTACTCGGTGGTCCAGGGCGTGTTCGCGCACCTCACCGGTCTGCCCGGCCGCGTGGTGGTGCGGCTCTTCGGGCCGGTCAACCTGCTGGTGCTCATCACCGGACTCGGCCGCTTCACCCGGCTGTTCTCCACGCGCGCGTGGGCGCCGGTGTTCGCGCTGGGCTTCTCGGCGGTGCTGTGGGGCACCGCGGTGACGTGGTGGAGCGGGTTCCTCGGCCTGCTGTCGATGACCGGCAACCTGTCCTACCCGAGCACGTTCGCCATCGGACTCACCTTTCACATCTGGGCCCTGACGGGCCGTATGACGGAACGTTCTTCCAGCACCCCTCGGCGGCGTGCGGCCCCACTGGAGTACGCCGCGCTCGGCGTACTGACCGGCGTGGTCGTCCTCGTCCACCCGATCACCGCGATCGCCGCGGTGCTCGGCACGGCCGGGCTCGCCCTCGCACGGAAGGGGGCGTGGAGCCGCGCGACGGCCGCCCGCTGTGCGCTGGCGGGGGCGGGCGCGCTGGCGGTGACGGTGACCTGGCCGTACTGCGACATCTTCACACTCGTCGGCGACACCGGCATCGATTCCATGCACAGGGCCCTGTATGAAGATCTGACCGGCCGTTACTGGCTGGCGGCCCTGCTCGGCGCGCCCGCCCTGCTGCTGCGCCTGCGCCGCGACCGGCGCGATCCGCTGGCGCTGATGACGCTGCTGTTCTGGCTGGTCGTCCTGTACGGCTGGGTCAGCGGCCACTACACGTACGGCCGGCTGCTCGCGGTCGCCCCGGTCCCCGCACAGGTCGCGCTCGCCGTCGAGCTGGCCGGGCCGCGCCCCTGGTCCACGGCCCGCCGCGCGCTGGCCCCGCTCGCGGCGGCCGGGGCGTGCCTGGGGTTCATCTCGGCCCAGGCCGGGGCGGTGACGCCGAGTCTGGGGGTGCGGGGCGTCGAGCGCCCGCCGCACTGGGACACGTACGGCTGGGCCGCCCAGCACATCCCGCCCGGCGAGACGGTCCTCGCGGACGACTACTACGTAGTCCGTTCACTGCCCGGGTACGGGCCCTTCCTGGTCGCTCCGGTCTGGCCCGACCCGGCGCTCGCGGAGCCCGAACGGCTGCGCCGCAAGGCGGCGGTGAAGCGGTATCTGTCCCCGTCGACGCCCCGTCACGCGCGCGCGGCCATCGCCCGCCGCTACGGCGTCCACTGGCTGCTGCTCACACCCGAGGAACGCCTCCCCGAGGAGGCCGTGGTGGTCGCGTTCGGCCCGCACAGCGGCGAGGTGCTGGCGAGGGTCGAGTACGGGAAGGGGTGAGGGGCGGGGGTCCAGGGGCGCGCGCCTTACGTACGTAGTACGTAGTGAACGCCCGGCCCCGTCGCCGTATCAGCCCGTCGCCTTATCAGCCCGACGCCGCCTCAGCCGGGCGCCGTATCAGCCCGACGCCGCCTCAGCCGGGCGCCGTATCAGCCCGTCGCCTTCAGTGCCGCCACAGCCGACGTGGCCAGATCGTCCAGGTACCCCTTCGGCAGGTCGCCCCGGACCACCACGAGCCGCCAGTACAGCGGGCCGACGATCAGGTCGAGGGCCCGGTCCGGGTCGGCACCCTCGGGGAGTTCGCCGCGCTCCACGGCCTCGCGCACGACGACCGCCGCGACGCCCTTCTGGCCGTCGAGCAGCGCCTTCTTGATGGCGTCGGCGATCTCCGGGTGGCGGACGGACTCGACGAGCAGGTCCGGGATCACCTGGGAGGCGACCGGGTGGCGCAGGGCGAGCGACGCCACCGCGAGCAGCGCGCGGATGTCCCCGTACAGCGAGCCCGTGTGGGGCACCGGCAGGCCCTGCGCGGCGAAGGCGGACACCAGGTCGAGGACCAGGCTCAGCTTGGACTTCCAGCGGCGGTAGACGGCCGTCTTGCCCACTCCGGCGCGGCGCGCGATGCCCTCGATCGACATCCGGGCGAACCCGACCGACGCCAGCTCCTCGAACACGGCCTTGCGGATGGCCTCGGTCACGTCGGAGCGCAGCACGGCGGCACCGGCCGGGGTACGGCGCTGGGGTTCGGCTGGGGCCGGGGCGTCCGAGTTGGTCATGTCTTGAGCATAGCGATACGACGAGACGGTTGCGTTGCGACGTCATCACGTCCTACTCTCACCGTTACGACGATACGGACCCGTCCCGTCGTAACCCCGGGTTCACCGCCCGGCCACTCCCCGGCCTTGAGACACCGCGTCCCCGCGAGCACCCGTCCGCGAAGCCACGTCGAAAGCGATCGTTGTGAGCCAGACCGCAGCACCGCCGGCCCCGCCGGTCCCCGCGCAGGACACCCGGCCCGTCGACCCCGACCAGGGCCTGGGCGCCGCCGAACTGGCCGCCAAGTACGGCCTGACGGTCAGCGGAGCCCGTCCGACCCTGAAGGAGTACGTCCACCAGCTCTGGGAGCGCCGCCACTTCATCTCGGCGTTCGCCACCGCCAAGCTCACCGCGCAGTACAGCGAGGCGAAGCTGGGCCAGATCTGGCAGCTGATGACCCCGCTGCTCAACGCGACGGTCTACTACTTCATCTTCGGCATCCTGATGGGCACCAAGCAGGGCGTCCCGGACTACATCCCGTTCCTGGTCACCGGCGTCTTCATCTGGACCTTCACCGCCAACTCGATCATGTCGGGCACGCGCGCGATCACCGGCAACATGGGCCTGGTGCGCGCCCTGCACTTCCCGCGCGCGTCGCTGCCCATCGCGCTCGCGCTCCAGCAGCTCCAGCAGCTGCTCTTCTCCATCGCCGCGCTCGCGATGATCCTGGTCGCCGTCGGCGTCTACCCGGCGGTGTCCTGGCTGATCGCCGTCCCGGCGCTGATCCTGCAGGCCATGTTCAACACCGGCCTGTCGCTCGCGATGGCCCGGGTCGCCAGCAAGACCCCGGACGTCTCGCAGCTGATGCCCTTCGTGCTGCGCACCTGGATGTACGTATCGGGCGTCATGTGGAGCCTGCCGCAGCTGATGACCCGCAGCTCGCTGCCGCACGGCCTGGTGAAGGTCCTCCAGTACAACCCTGCCGCCGTCTACATCGACCTGATGCGCTTCGCGCTGATCCACAGCTTCAAGGCGAAGCAGCTCCCGCCGCACGTGTGGGCCGTCGCGGGCGGCTGGGCGGTCCTCGCCCTCGTCGCCGGGTTCATCTACTTCTGGAAGGCAGAGGAGAAGTACGGCCGTGGCTGACAGCACTCCCACCGCGCTCGGCGCTCCCACCGTGATCGCCGAGGACGTGCACGTCGTCTACAAGGTCAACGGCGGCTCCACCAAGGGCAGGGGAAGCGCGACCTCCGCGCTCAGCCGGATCGCCTCCCGCGGGGCCACCCCGGGCATCCGCGAGGTGCACGCCGTCAAGGGCGTCAGCTTCGTCGCCCGCAAGGGTGAGGCGATCGGCCTGATCGGATCCAACGGCTCGGGCAAGTCGACCCTCCTGAAGGCCGTCGCGGGGCTGCTCCCGACCGCCGAGGGCAGGATCTTCACCCAGGGGCAGCCCTCCCTGCTCGGCGTCAACGCGGCACTGATGAACGACCTCACCGGCGAGCGCAACGTCACCCTCGGCGGACTCGCCATGGGCATGTCCCGCGAGGAGGTCCGGGACCGCTACGACGACATCGTCGAGTTCTCCGGGATCAACGAGAAGGGCGACTTCATCTCGCTCCCGATGCGTACGTACTCCTCCGGCATGGGCGCCCGGCTGCGGTTCTCCATCGCCGCCGCCAAGTCCCACGACGTGCTGCTGATCGACGAGGCGCTCTCCACCGGCGACGCCCGCTTCCAGCGCCGCAGCCAGGAGCGGATCGAGGAGCTGCGCGCCGAAGCGGGCACGGTCTTCCTGGTCAGCCACAGCAACGGCACCATCAGGCAGACCTGCGACCGGGCCATCTGGCTGGAGTCGGGGGTCCTGCGGATGGACGGCCCCGCCGAGGAAGTCGTCGCGGCGTACGAGGAATACACCAAGAAGAAATAGGGTCAACCTCCTACAACTAGTACGAATAAATATCCCAAACCAGTCTAAACTTCTGGTCGATGACGACCCAGCAGCTACGCATCCCCGCCCCGTCCGCCGCCCCCGACCCGGGCGCCTCCGGCCGCCGCACCCGGTACGCCGCCGTCGCCGCCACCTGGCTCGCCACGCGCGCGTTGATGCTGTTCCTCCTCGCCGACGACTCGATCGGCGTCGGCGGAGTGACCGGCGAGGTGTACGTCCTGTACCGCCAGTGGCACGAGCAGCTGACCGCCGGTCACTTCCCGTACGGCGACCCCACCTGGCAGTACCCGCCGGGTGCGGGCGCGGTGATCCTCGCCCCCTCGCTGCTGCCGTTCCTGACCTTCTTCCAGGCGTTCGTCGCGCTGACCCTGGCCGCCGACGCGCTGATCGCCTTCGCGCTGGTACGGGCCGGGGCCCGGGCGGCCGGCAGCGCGGCGGGAGGCTGGCTGTGGGTGGGCGGCCTGCCGCTGCTGCTCCACCTCCCGTTCGCCCGTTACGACGTCCTGGTCACCGCCCCGGCCGTGGCCGCCCTGCTCTGCGTACGGCGCAGACCGCGGCTCGGCGGGGCGCTCGCGGGCTTCGGCGCCCTCGTCAAGGTCTGGCCGGCCCTGGTCCTGATCGGCACCCAGCGCGGTCGCACCACGCGCGCGTCGTGGACGGCGGCGCTCGGCGCGGCCGCCGCCCTGCTCGCCGTCCTCGCCCTCGGCTTCAGCCACACCCTCGACTTCCTGCGCCAGCAGGGGAGCCGGGGCGTGCAGATCGAGTCCCTCGGCGGCACCGCCCTCCAGCTCGCGCACCTCCTCGCGCACTGGCCCGGCCGGGTCGTCTACCGGTACGGGGCGATGGAGTTCGCCGGCCCGTACGTGTCGAGCGTGGCCGCCCTCGCGCTCGCCCTGACCGCGGCCGCGTTCTGCTGGCTGCTGCTGTGGCGGGTCAGGGCGCGCCGGTGGACGGCGGCCACGCCGGCGGACGCGGCGCTCTGCGCGGTCCTGCTGTTCACCGTGACCAGCCGGGTGATCAGCCCGCAGTACCTGATCTGGCTGCTCGGCCTCGCCGCCGTGTGCCTGACCTCCCGGCAGACCAGCCAGCGGCCCGTCGCACTCCTGACACTGCCCGCCGCGGCCCTCAGCGCCCTCGCCTTCCCGACCCTGTACGACCAGGTCATGGCCGGGACCGCGGTCGCCACCTCGCTGATGGTGCTGCGCAACGGACTGCTGCTCGGCGCCGCGCTGCTGTCCTGCCGGCGCCTGTGGACGGCGACGGCCGCGGGGCCCGTTGTCAGTGGGCCGCGATAGTCTCGTTCCTCATCGGCAGGAGGGCCCCGGCAGCACTGCAAGAGGCCCTGGGGGAAGGGGGATCGAGGTGTCCGACACGCGTTTACCGCCGCTGCGCGCGGACGACCCGCGCCAGATCTCCGGCTATGTCCTGGAAGCCCGCATCGGCGAGGGCGGCATGGGCACGGTCTACCTCTCCCGCACCCGCGGCAGCCAGCCGGTGGCACTCAAACTGATCCGCAGGGAGTACGCGGAGAACGAGGAGTTCGGCCGCCGCTTCGCGCGCGAGGTCGAGGCCGCCCAGCGGGTGTACGGGGCCCATGTCGCCCCCGTCCTGGACCACTCGGCGCGGGGCCCCCGCCCCTGGCTCGCCACCCGCTACATCCCGGGTGTCCCGCTGGACGACGCCCTGGAGGCGCACGGACCGCTGCCGCCCGGGGCCGTGCTGCACCTGCTCGCCTGCGCGGCCCGCGCGCTGGACTCCGTGCACCACGCCGGGGTGATCCACCGCGATGTGAAGCCCGGCAATCTGCTGCTCGCCGCCGACGGCCCCTGGCTGCTCGACTTCGGCATAGCCAAGGCCGCCGGGGCGGTCCGGCTCACCACCACCGGAAAGCTGGTGGGCACCCCGAAGTACATGTCGCCCGAGCACGCCCTCGGACGTGAACTCACCCCGGCCGCGGACGTCTTCGCGCTCGGGCTGCTCGCCGGTCTCGCCGCCACCGGGCAGCATCCGTACGGGCGGGGCAACGCCCTGGCGGTCGCCACGCGCATCGCGGGCACCGACCGCGAGCCGCCCGACCTCACGCCGTACCCCGAACCGCTGCGCGAGGTGCTCCGGCTCTGCCTGGCCGCCCGGCCCGAAGAACGGCCCGCCGCCGCCGAGTTGGCCGCGCTGTGCCGTCGGCTGTCCGGCCGCGGCCCGCTCGACTTCGCGGACTGGCTGCCCGCGCCGCATCTGGCCGCGATCGCCGCGAAGGAGGCGGCGGTTCGGCTGCGGATGGCGCTGCCGGACGCCCCCACGGTCGCGGCGATGCCCCCGACGGCGCCGCTGACGGTGCGCGACGCCGACGCGGCCGAGTTCATCCGGCGGGTGCGCGGGACCAGGCGTTCCGGAGATGAGTAGTAGCGGCGGCTGCTGCCCGCGTAGGCTCTGCGCCCGCAGCAGTTGACGGCACGTCGGGTGCCATGACCGGGGGAGGACCCATCAGCAGATCCGGCGACACACTCAGTCCACTCGGGCCCGAGGACCCGCGCGAGACCGCCGGCTACCAGCTCCTCGCCCGTATCGGCGAGGGCGGCATGGGCACGGTCTACCTCTCGCACACCCGTGGCGGACAGCCGGTCGCGCTCAAGGTGATCCGCCGGGAGTACGGCCAGGACGCCGACTTCCGGCGCCGCTTCGAGCAGGAGGTGCAGGCCGCCCGCCGGGTGCAGGGCTACCACATCGTGCCCGTGGTGGACCACGACACCAGCGGCGCCCAGCCCTGGCTCGCCACGCAGTACGTGCCGGGTCTCTCACTGCACGACGCGCTGGCCTCGTTCGGCCCGCTGCCGCTGCCCGCCGTCTTCCAGCTCATCGGCTGCGCGGCCCGGGCGCTGACCGCGGTCCACGCCGCCGGGGTGATCCACCGCGATCTGAAGCCCAGCAACGTACTGCTCGGCTCCGGCGGCCCGTACGTGATCGACTTCGGCATCGCGCGCGCCGCCGACGCCACCCAGCTCACCGCGAGCGGCGGCATGATCGGCACGCCGCAGTACATGTCGCCCGAGCACGCGCTGGGCGAGCAGCTCACGCCCGCCACCGATGTGTTCTCGCTCGGTCTGATCGCCGCGGTAGCGGCCACCGGCCGCCACCCGTACGGCGACGGCGGCGCCATCACCGTGGCCGCGCAGATCGCCAACTCCGCGCACCGCCCGCCGGACCTGAGCGGCTACCCGGCGGAGCTGCGCCCGCTCCTTGAGTGCACGCTGACCGCCGACCCGGCGCGGCGCATCACCCCGGCCGACCTCGCCCCGCTCTGCGAGCAGGCGTCGGGGCGCGCCCTGCGGGACTTCGCCGGCTGGCTGCCGGAGGCGGTGTCGGCGGAGATCGCCCGCAGCGAGCAGACGTCCGCGACGCCGCCCAAGCCCGCCCCGGCCCAGCCCCCGCTGCCGCCCACCGCGGCCCCGGCGATGCCCCCGCCCCCGCCGCACACCGCTCCGCAGGTCCCCCAGGCCCCGCCGACGACGCCCCCGGCCGCCCAGGCACCGCCCGCCCCGCAGACGGGTCCCCAGACGGGCCCGGTTCCCGGGTACGGCACGGGGTACGGCGCCCCGTACGACACGGGGTACGGCGCGGGCTACGGCACGGCCCCGCAGCCCGCCGTCCACCCCCACCCCCACCCCCACGCCCAGGCGCCGGCCCCCGCGCCTTCTCAGGGCGCGCCGAAGAAGAAGCCGAAGCGCCGGGTCCGTACCGTCCTCATGGTGGCCGCCCTGGTCGTGGCGGTCGGTGCGGGAGCGGCCGCGGCGGTCTGGATCACCAAGGGCAAGAAGGACGACGGCGCCGACCAGGCCAAGGGCGGCACGACGCAGTCGCCCGCCGCCAAGAACCCGCCGAAGCAGTCCCCGGCGGCGGACTCCACGCCCTCGGACGGTGCGATCGACGACAGTTCGGCGCCGCCCGCCAACGTCACGTACACGGTGGTCTTCCAGGACAAGCCGATCACCCTGCGTACGCCGGAGTCGCTCTCCACCACGCAGATCGACTTCGACATCCCGGCGGTGGACCCGACCGGAAAGCTCGCCTACGACAACACCGAGTTCGAGGCGCGTGACGACCGGCTGGACTTCAAGCAGGCGCTCGGCAAGGCGAACGGCACCACGCCGGAGCTGTGCCGCGAGGGCGCGCTGCAGAACCCGCTGCCCAAATCCGCCTCGGCCCAGGCGCTCAACGACGACCACCTGATCAAGGCGGGCGACACCATGTGCTCGGTCACCACCAAGGGCAATCTGGCCATGTGGAAGATCACCAAGGTGACGCCGTCCACGGACAACAACATCCCGGCGTTCGAGGGCACGGTCACGCTCTGGAAGGCGACGCGCTAAAGGAAAGACGGGGGG
>NZ_JBHWUR010000169.1:0-10941 GCF_042737755.1 Streptomyces sp. NPDC059994 | reverse complement strand
CCCCTATCGGGGGGGCGGGGGGCGACCCCCCCGCGAAAAACCCTCCCCCCACCCACCCCCGGAGGCCACGCGGCGGAGCCGCACATGTGACAGAGGGAACGGGCGGGGTGGGGGGAAAATCACGCCTCCGCTATCAGCGCCGTCCCCACCCTCCCGAACCCCAGCCGCCCGTACATCCGCGCCACGTCCTCATCCCCCGCCGACAGGAACACCGTCGACGCCCCCCGGGCCCGCGCATCCGTGACCAGGGCCGACGTCACCGCCTCGCCCAGACCCCGCCGCCGCGCCGCCGGCACCGTGCCGACGCCCACGATCTCCGTCACCGGGCCCACCGGGTTGTGCATGCCGGAGCAGAGCGGGAGGCCGTTCTCGACGGCTGCCGCCACCGCCGTCGCACCGGCGCGGATGCGCTCCGCGACCTGGGGCGCGCGGCCGTCGCCCGCCCGGGCGGTGATCTCGGCGGCCAGTTCGGCGGGGCCCGCCGGGCCCACGGCCGTACCGGGCGCAGCGAACGCCAGGTGGGGGACGACCAGGGCCGCGTGGAGGAGCGGGTCGTCCGCGCCCAGGACGTGGACCAGCGGGTGCGGCCGGGGCGCGGGCGCGTCCGGGGCCAGCACCATCAGCGGGTGGGCGTGGACCGTGAGGCCGGACGACTCGACGGCCGCCCGCAGACCGGGCGACACCTCGTCCACCCACTCGAACGCCTCCGGTACTCCCAGCTCCCGCTGGCGTGCCCGCACCTTGTCCACGTCCGCCGCCGACACCGGGCCCGCGTGCCCGAGCGTGGGCCGGGCGTAGAACGGCCAGCCCGCACCCTCCCGTACGAACAGCGTCAGCGGACCGAAGTCCTCCGCGCGGGCCGAGGTGCGCGGCGCCGCGTCGTAATAGCTTTCCAGCAGGGCGAGTTCGGATGCGTCGGGTGCGGAGGGCGTCACGCGAGATGTCGTCATGCCTCGCATGAAAGCAAGATCTCCCCCTGCTACGCACCTTCTTTCAGCACCCGTGACACCAGCGCCCGCTGGGCCGGGGACAGCCGCGGGTCCGCGCAGTGGACCGTGCGGCCGTCGACCGTGATCTCGTAGTGGAAGCCGTCGGGTACGCCGGGGGAGGGCTCGGCCCGGCCGTCGGCGAGGGCCGCCTCGGCCAGGGCCTGCCACTCCGCCGCGTCGGTCCGGCCCGAGGTGTCGACCTCGGCCCGGCGCTCGATGCCGGCGAATCCTCCTGTGCGGGTCACCTGGATGCGCATGCTCCCTGTCTAGCAGCGCACCGCCCCCGCGTCAGCCGGTCCCGGCCCTGCCGGTCGCGCTCAGCCGGTCGCGCTCAGCCGGTCCCGGCCCTGCCCGTCGCGCACCGCCCCCGCGTCAGCCGGTCCCGGCCCTGCCGGTCGCGCTCAGCCGGTCGCGCTCAGCCGGTCCCGGCCCTGCCCGTCGCGCACCGCCCCCGCGTCAGCCGGTCCCGGCCCTGCCCGTCGCGCTCAGCCGGTCGCGCTCAGCCGGTCCCGGCCCTGCCGGTCGCGCACCGCCCCCGCGTCAGCCGGTCCCGGCTCTGCCCGTCGCGCTCAGCCGGTCGCGCTCAGCCGGTCGCGCTCAGCCGGTCCCGGCCCTGCCGGTCGCGCTCAGCCGGCCGGGACGCCGGCCTGGGACCAGGCCTTCAGGACCGCGTGGAGTTCCCGCCCTCCCCGTACCGGGCGCGCGCCGCCGCCACCGTCAGCCGGGCGAAGTCCGCGAACAGGGCAATGTGGCACTGCGTCATGAGGCTGTCACTGCTCGCCACTATGATTGGTCCCAAGCCATCGGGGCCGGTGCCTGTCAGGACTTTGGTCCCTGGCCACTTCTGCCACGTCCCGCATACTGAAACGGGACCGGCGCTTTCGGCGCCCCTCGGCTAGGCTGCGGCACATCATGCGTTTCGGGCTGCTTCTCCTTAGCTGCCGCGGCGAGGGCCTGTAGTCGTAGGCCGACCCCCTCCCCGCGGGATCTGGTGCTGCTTTCGACCAGTCGGCCTCCCCCAAGCTCCTGAGGAGCGGGGGGACCCCCAAGTCCGCAGGACCCGAGGAGCCCACGCAAATGTCTGAGAACTCTGTCTCTGTCGGTCGCCCGACGCCCGTCACCAACGCGACCCACACCCAGAAGACCTCCGGGATGCCGATCCACAAGTACGGCAGGTACGACGCCGTGGACATCCCCGACCGCACCTGGCCCGAGCAGCGGATCACCAAGGCGCCGCGCTGGCTGTCCACCGATCTGCGCGACGGCAACCAGGCGCTGATCGACCCGATGTCGCCCGCCCGCAAGCGCGAGATGTTCGACCTGCTGGTACGCATGGGCTACAAGGAGATCGAGGTCGGCTTCCCCTCCTCCGGCGACACCGACTTCAACTTCGTACGCTCGATCATCGAAGAGGGCGCGATCCCCGAGGACGTGACGATCTCCGTCCTGACCCAGGCCCGCGAGGATCTGATCGAGCGGACCGTGGAGTCCCTGCGCGGCGCCCACCGCGCCACCGTGCACCTGTACAACGCCACCGCCCCGACCTTCCGCCGGGTCGTCTTCCGCGGCTCCAAGGACGACATCAAGCAGATCGCCGTCGACGGCACCCGGCTGGTGATGGAGTACGCGGAGAAGATCCTGGGCCCGGAGACGACCTTCGGCTACCAGTACAGCCCGGAGATCTTCACCGACACCGAGCTGGACTTCGCCCTGGAGGTCTGCGAGGCGGTCTGCGACGTCTGGCAGCCCGAGGAGGGCCGCGAGATCATCCTCAACCTGCCCGCCACGGTCGAGCGTTCGACGCCGTCCACGCACGCCGACCGGTTCGAGTGGATGAGCCGCAACCTGACCCGCCGCGAGTTCGTCTGCCTGTCCGTGCACCCGCACAACGACCGCGGTACGGCGGTGGCGGCGGCCGAGCTGGCGATCATGGCCGGGGCCGACCGCATCGAGGGCTGTCTGTTCGGCCAGGGCGAGCGCACCGGCAACGTCGACCTGGTCACCCTGGGCATGAACCTGTTCAGCCAGGGCGTCGACCCGCAGATCGACTTCTCGCAGATCGACGAGATCCGCCGCACCAGCGAGTACTGCAACCAGATGGAGGTCCACCCGCGCCACCCCTACGCGGGCGACCTGGTCTACACGGCCTTCTCCGGCTCCCACCAGGACGCCATCAAGAAGGGCTTCGACGCCATGGAGGCCGACGCGGCCGCGAAGGGCGTCACCGTCGACGACATCGAGTGGGCCGTCCCGTACCTGCCGATCGACCCGAAGGACGTCGGCCGCTCCTACGAGGCCGTCATCCGGGTCAACTCGCAGTCCGGCAAGGGCGGTATCGCGTACGTCCTGAAGAACGACCACAAGCTGGACCTGCCGCGCCGGATGCAGATCGAGTTCTCCCGGATCATCCAGGCGAAGACCGACGCCGAGGGCGGCGAGGTCACGCCGGGCCAGATCTGGTCGGTCTTCCAGGACGAGTACCTGCCGAATCCGGCCAACCAGTGGGGCCGCGTCCAGCTGCGATCCGGCCAGACCACGACCGACACGGACGGCCGGGACACGCTGACCGTCGAGGCGGTCGTGGACGGCGTCGACACCGTCCTGACCGGCACCGGCAACGGTCCGATCTCGGCCTTCTTCGAGGCGCTGGCCGCCATCGGGGTGGACGCCCGCCTGCTGGACTACCAGGAGCACACGATGAGCGAGGGCGCGTCCGCGCAGGCCGCCTCGTACATCGAGTGCGCCATCGACGGGCAGGTCCTGTGGGGGATCGGCATCGACGCCAACACCACGCGCGCGTCGCTGAAGGCCGTCATCTCCGCCGTCAACCGCTCGGCCCGCCAGTAGCCCCCAGTCGTGCACCGCGCCCCACCGGCCCCAAAAGGCCGGTGGGGCGCCGTCTTTGCGCCACTCCTTCCCACGGGGTGCTGACGTCACATCATCGATGTGGCTAACATCACGTCAACGCGGCAATGTTGCCGGTCCGTTACGGAGGTGCGCGGTGGTGCAAGGCCGAGGACAGAACGGGACGAAGCCTCGCGCCGTGGGCGTCCCCGAACGAATCTGGACGATCCGTACGTCCTGGACCACTGTCGGCGACGGGGAGTTCTTCTGCCCGGAGTGCGGGGGCGACCGCAACTTCCGCCGCCGCACCGGCCGTCGGCGCCTGACCGTCCTGGGCGTCCCGCTGCTGCCGCGCGGGGCCGCCGGGCCCGTCGTGGAGTGCGCGGCCTGCGAGACCCACTTCGGGACGGACGCCCTCGACCACCCGACCACCACCCGCTTCTCCGCGATGCTGCGCGACGCCGTCCACACCGTCGCCCTCGCCGTCCTCGCCGCGGGCGGCACCTCCTCCCGTACGGTCACCTCGACCGCGGCCGCCACGGTCCGCGCCGCCGGGTACGACGACTGCACCGAGGAGCAGCTGATCACCCTGATCGAGGCGCTCGCGGCCGACACCGGGCGGTTCCTCACCCACACCGAGGCCGACCCGTGCGGCGCGGCCCTCGCCATCGAGCTCCACGAGTCCCTGGGGCCGCTGGCCCCGCACCTCGCCCCGGCCGGCCGGGAGTCGATCCTGCTCCAGGGCGCCCGTATCGCCCTCGCCGACGGCCCGTACAGCCCGGCCGAGCGCGAGGTCCTCACCACGGTGGGCGGCGCGCTCCAGCTGTGCGCGGACGACGTGGCCCGGCTCCTGGCGGCGGCCCGGACCCCGTCCTGACGGAGTCAGTCCCCCACGGTGCCGCATTCCCCGGGGACGGCCCCCGGGCCCCCGGCCGGACAAGCGGGCCACCGGAGACACTCGGCAGGGGTGAAACAATGGGGCCATGAGTCTGTTCCGGGACGACGGCATCGTGCTGCGGACCCAGAAGCTCGGTGAGGCCGACCGGATCATCACGCTTCTGACCCGCGGGCACGGGCGGGTGCGCGCCGTCGCCCGCGGGGTGCGCCGCACCAAGTCCAAGTTCGGGGCCCGTCTGGAGCCGTTCTCGCATGTGGACGTGCAGTTCTTCGCGCGCGGCAGCGAACTGGTCGGGCGCGGCCTGCCGTTGTGCACCCAGAGTGAGACGATCGCTCCGTACGGTGGCGCGATCGTCACGGACTACGCCCGGTACACCGCCGGCACCGCGATGCTGGAGACGGCGGAACGGTTCACCGACCACGAGGGCGAGCCCGCCGTGCAGCAGTACCTGCTGCTGGTGGGCGCGCTGCGCACGCTCGCGCGCGGCGAGCACGCCCCCAATCTGATCCTCGACGCCTTCCTGCTGCGCTCGCTCGCCGTCAACGGCTACGCGCCCAGCTTCGAGGACTGCGCGAAGTGCGGCATCCACGGGCCGAACCGGTTCTTCTCGATCGCCGGCGGCGGTGTGGTCTGCGCCGACTGCCGGGTCCCCGGCAGCGTCGTACCCTCTGCGGAGGCGGTCGGACTGCTGAGCGCGCTGCTCACCGGGGACTGGGCGACGGCGGACGCGAGCGAGCCGAGGCATGTGCGCGAGGGCAGCGGTCTCGTGTCGGCCTATCTGCACTGGCATCTGGAGCGCGGCCTGCGCTCACTGCGGTACGTAGAGAAGAACTGAGGGAGAAGAACGCCACATGGCACGACGCGGAATCCTGGGCGGCCGGTCCCGGCGCGAGTACACGACCCCCGAGCCGCACCCCTCGGGTGCGCGCCCGCCGAAGATCCCCGGCGAGCTGGTCCCCAAGCACGTGGCGGTCGTCATGGACGGCAACGGGCGCTGGGCCAAGGAGCGCGGGCTGCCGCGCACCGAGGGCCACAAGGTCGGCGCCGAGCGCGTCCTCGACGTGCTCCAGGGCGCGATCGAGATGGGCGTCGGCTCCATCTCGCTGTACGCGTTCTCCACCGAGAACTGGAAGCGCTCGCCCGACGAGGTGCGCTTCCTGATGAACTTCAACCGCGACTTCATCCGCAAGACCCGCGACCAGCTCGACGAACTGGGCATCCGGGTGCGCTGGGTGGGCCGTATGCCCAAGCTGTGGCGCTCGGTGGCCAAGGAGCTCCAGATCGCCCAGGAGCAGACGAAGGACAACGACCGGCTCACGCTGCACTTCTGCATGAACTACGGCGGCCGGGCCGAGATCGCCGACGCGGCGAAGGCGCTGGCCGAGGACGTGAAGGCGGGCCGGCTCGACCCGTCGAAGGTCAGCGAGAAGACCTTCGCCAAGTACCTCTACTACCCCGACATGCCGGACGTGGACCTGTTCCTGCGCCCCAGCGGCGAACAGCGCACCTCCAACTACCTTCTCTGGCAGAGCGCTTACGCCGAGATGGTCTTCCAGGACGTGCTGTGGCCGGACTTCGACCGCCGCGACCTGTGGCGCGCCTGCCTGGAGTACGCCCAGCGCGACCGCCGCTTCGGCGGGGCGCTCCCCAACCTCGACATCCCCCGGCACGACGGCACCGGGACGGGCGAGTAGCTCCCGTGCCGGGGCGGGGCGGCCGGGTCGTCAGACCGCGGCCGCCGCCGCGCACTCGGCGACGGGCACCGTCTCCAGCTCGGCGGTGAGCCGGGCGCCGCGGTCCTCGGAGAAGTCCAGGGCGGCGAGCACCGACGGCACGGCGATGCTGGACATCACATGGCGCTGGAGGACCGAGTGGCGATGCGAGAGGTCCTGGTAGTCGCTGAGCGTCTGGGACATCATCTGGAGCCCGGCGAAGGCCCCCACGTACAGCTCGGCCGTGTCGGAGATGACCACGTTGGGCATCAGCTCGCCGCGCTGCTGCGCCAGGGTCAGCACCTCGACGTTCACCTCGCTCCAGTGCCGGAACGGGCCGCTGCGGTCGAGCCCGGTCGCCTGCTGGTCGAGGGTCAGCCGGATACTGGCGCGAACCAGGTGGTCGGTACGGAGCCGGTGCGCGAGCACCGAGCCGGAGTCGATCAGCTCCTGGAGTTTGACGGGCTGCGGCGGCAGCGAGGGGCCGGAGCCCTGCTCGTTCAGAACCCCGTGCGCGAGCGCTTCCTTCGACTGGAAGTGGAAGTAGAGCGCGCCCTTGGTGACCCCGGCCATCTTGAGGATGTCCGTGATCGTGGCGGCCTGGAACCCCTGCTTCTCGAAGACGATGGCCGCGGCCTCCAGGATCGCCCTCCTGGTGCGGATCGCACGGTCCTGCTTCGCCACGCTGCCTCCTCGTGTTGCGCCGCGGTATCGACGCCGTGAACTTCGGGGCCGCCCGCTCCCCGTCACTTGAAAAAAACCGTCTAGTTTGTATCTTAACAGTGCGACTCAGGACTATGTTCTTCGTACATGCCTCGGGGGGAGCCATGTCCAAAACACAAGCAGTATTGACCAGCGCCATACCCATAACCGGTGCCGGGCCCACCAATATGACGCAATCGCACCCTGTCTCACCTGAACTGGTCCACCGGGCCAGACCGACTGACGCCTTTCCGCACGGCTGGCGCCAGCGCGACGAGCACACGTTCTCGGTCACCGCGCACTGGCCGCACAACCATGTCTTCTTCGAGCCCGTCGCGGGCGATCTGCACGACCCGCTGCTCGTCGTCGAGACGATGCGGCAGTCCGCGATGCTGATAGTGCACGCGGGCTACGGGGTGCCGCTCGACTGGCACTTCATGCTCACCGACCTCGAATACACCGCGAACCCGAGCCAGTTGGACGTCGGCGGACAGCCCGCGCTCATCGATGTGGAGCTGGAGTTCTCCCGGCTCGAATGGCGCGGCGGCAAGCTCTCGCGGCTCAAGGTCCAGTGGGTGCTGCGCCGCCTTGGCCGGCTCGTCGCCACCGGCTCCGGCCAGGCCCGCGTCCTGAGCCCGGGCGTCTACCGGCGGCTGCGCGGCGACCGGACGACCCCCGGCAGCACCGTCGGACACCTCCCGCTGCCCGTCCCCGCCGACCTGGCGGGCCGCACCCGCGCCGCCGACGTGGTGCTCGCGGCCTGCCCGCAGGAGCGCGTCTGGCGGCTGAGGGTGGACACCACGCACCCCACGCTCTTCCAGCGCCCCAACGACCACGTGCCCGGCATGCTCCTCCTGGAGGCGGCCCGGCAGGCGGCGAGCGCGGCCCTGGGGCCCGCGCCGTTCGTCCCGGTCGGGGGTGACATAGCGTTCCACCGGTACGCGGAGTTCGACAGCCCGTGCTGGATACAGGTCACCGACGCGGCGCCCCGGCGCCCCGGCATGACCAGTGTGCAGGTCACCGGCCACCAGGACGAGAGCCTGGTCTTCCTCGCCACGCTGTCGGCGCCGCGCGCCGACTGACCGGCGCGGCGAGCGAGAAGAGGACGACGATGATTCTGGTGACCGGGGCGACCGGAACCGTGGGGGGCGAGGTCGCCCGGCTGCTCGCGGCCGCCCACCCGCTGCGCATCCTGGCCAGACGGCCGGAGCGGGTGACGGCCACCGGCCCGGCCGTCGAGGTGGCCGGCGGCGAGTACGCCGACCGCGACAGTCTCGACCGCGCGCTCAAGGGCGTACGGGCGGCCTTCCTGGTCACCGGCAGTATCGGCGAACCCGACGACGTCCGGTTCGTGGAGGCGGCCCGCGCGGCCGGGGTGCGCCATCTGGTCAAGCTCTCCGCGCTGGCCGTCACCGACCCGGCCGCCGACGACCTCATCACCCGCCGCCAGCGCGAGAACGAGGCGGCCGTACGGGAGTCCGGGCTCGCCTGGACCCTGCTGCGGCCCCGCGCGTTCATGACCAACACCCTGTCCTGGGCGCGCTCGGTGCGCGAGGAGGGCGTGGTGCGCGCGCTCCACGGGGACGCGCCCAACGCGACCGTGGACCCGCGCGACATCGCCGAGGTGGCGGCGAGGGTACTCACCGAGCCGGGCGCCCACGAGGGCCGCGCGTACGCGCTCTCCGGCCCGGCCGCCATCACGGCCGCCGAGCAGACCGCGCTCCTCGGCGACGCCCTGGGCAGGCCGCTCCGGTTCGAGGAGCTGGGCCCCGAACGCGCGCGTGCCGCGCTCCTGGCGCGCTATCCGCAGCCGGTGGCCGAGGCACTGCTCCACAGCGCCGAGCGCCAGCGCGCCGGGGCGAAGGCCGGGGTGGCACAGACCGTCCAGGAGCTGACGGGCCGTCCGGCGCGCTCATATGCCGAGTGGGCCCGCGACCACGCGGAGGCCTTCGCCTGAGGTGCGGGTGCGGGTGCGTCACCTACGTACTGCGTACGTAAGGGGCCTTGCCGGAAGTGTCCGGCAAGGCCCCTGTTCTGTCTGGTTCCGTCTGGTTCTGTCTGGCGGGTCAGCGGGTCAGCCGGTCAGCCGGTCAGCCGTTCAGCAGGAGCGGCAGTTCGCGGTGGCCGTTGGAGATGAACGACGGGAGCTGGGCGGGCTGTTCACCCGGGGTCGCGAGGGCCAGGTCCGGGAAGCGCTCGAAGAGGGCCGACAGCGCGACCGTCGCCTCCAGGCGGGCCAGCGGGGCGCCCAGGCAGAAGTGGACGCCGTGCCCGAAGGCCAGGTGCTCGCGGCGCAGCGGGCGCGACGGGTCGAAACGGTCGGCGTCCTCGCCGTGCACCTCGGGGTCCCGGCCGGGCCCGGCGAGCGCGACCAGGATCGGCTCGCCCTTGGGGATCACCACGCCGCCGATCTCGATGTCCTCCACGGCGTACCGCAGCGGCACATGGGCGGCCGGCGGCTCCCAGCGCAGGGTCTCCTCGACCACGTCCTCCCAGGCGACCTCGCCGCGCCGGACGCGGGCCAGCTCCTCGGGGTGGGTGAGCAGCGCGTACGCGGCCTGGTCGATCAGATTGACCACGGTCTCGAACCCGGCTGAGATCATCAGCAGCAGGGTGTCCACGAGCTCGACCTCGGTCAGGCCGCTGCCGTCGTTCTCGTCGCGAGTGCTGATCAGACCGCTGGTCATGTCGTCGCCGGGGTTGGCGCGCTTGAAGGCGATGAACTCGTTGAGCGCCAGATAGAGTTCGCGCCCCGTCGCCTCGGCCACCTCGGCGGTCACCTCGGTGAGGAAGGTGATGTCGATGAGGCGGCAGAGCCGGTCGCGGGCGCTCTCCGGGACGCCGAAGAGCTCGCAGATCACCTGGACGGGCAGCGGGCTCGCGAACGCCTTGCGCAGATCGACCGGTTGGCCCTGCGGGGTGTCCGCGAGCTTGTCGAGGAGGTCGGAGACGATCCGCTCGATCGTCGGGCGCAGCGCCGCCGTCTGGCGTGCGGTGAACGCCCTGGACGTCAGCTTGCGCAGCCGGCTGTGCTCGTCGCCGTACGCGGTGATCATGCTGCGGACCGATATCCAGATGGCGAGCGGCCAGCTCCGGGGAATCTCGCCGTTGATCCAGGCGGGCCAGTGCCGCTCGGCGTCCTTGGAGACGCGCGGGTCGGTCATCAGGCTCTTGGCCGCCTCGGTGCTGGTGACCGACCAGGCAGCCACGCCGCCCGGCAGCTCGATGCGGGTGACCGGGCCGTGCGCGCGGATGCGGGCGATCTCGCCGTGGATGTCGGTGCCGGAGGCGTCGATGGCGAACGGGCAGTGCTGCTGGGGCATGGAGGTGCTCCGTAAGGACGGGAGAGGACGTGTGCCTGTGCCGACTGCTGTCGGCACAGGGGGAGATGTACGTCGATGCGGTTGCCGTTCCCTGGCGAGCTCACGACGGTGAGGCACCCACCGAGGCCGTTGTTTCCGGTCGGCCATCGAGCGCGTCCCCGGACAGCGGTGGCCGGGGAGGAGAAGCCGGATGTCCACGGCGGAGGGGGCCACGGCGTGGCTGAATACACGCCCCGCGAGACCGTCACCCACGACGGAGCGCTGTTGTGCGCTCATATGTCCTCCCCCCGGATGCTCGGACGAGAGGGACAATAACAAAACCGGATCCCCGGTTTACCACCGGGGATCCTGAGGTGTTACTGAGGCGTCAGGCCTGGACTAACCGGGGACGGTCCAGGTGTCGTTGCCGGTGAGGAGGGCGTCGAGGTCGCCCTTGCCATGCTGTTCGGTGGCGGTGTCGAGCTGGTCGGCCA
>NZ_JBHWUR010000168.1:0-11122 GCF_042737755.1 Streptomyces sp. NPDC059994 | reverse complement strand
GAGTTGCCTGCGCGTCACGGCCACAGTCCTACCGGGTTCCACCCCACGAAGAGGGTAGAACCCAGGAACTGATCACGACATCACACAGGCCCTAGTCCAGCCGACGAGGCGAGGGGCGGGCGAGCCAAACGGGGAACGCCCACCTCCACCCATTTCCCCAAGCAGGAGGACTCCCGTGTTGGAGCTGCCGATACACCAACTCCCCGCCTCCGCCCGCTGGTTTCCCCGTGCCTCTGCGGGGGCGACAGCCCTGGCCGAGCACACTCTCGCAACCCAGGTCGGCCGCCTGTGGGTGGACCGCGCCGACCGACCCCGCGCGGTCGCCGTCGCCTGCGCGGGCCATGTCCTCCTGCGCGGGGACCCGGGTGCCGTGACTCCCGCCGCGCTGGCCCCACTGGCTAGCCGCTACGTGCAGGCCCCGGCCCAGTTCGTACCGCTGCTCGGCGCCTCCTTCGACCGTGTCGTGCCCTGGGAGCGGATGGCGTACATCCAGCGCGAGAAGCCGGAGGCGCCGCGGCCCCCGCACGGGGTGACCGTGCGGCGTATGAACGCAGCCGACACCCAGGCACTGGCCGCGCTCGACACCGAGTCCTGCTGGATCCACGCCAGTTGGGGCAGCCCCGGCGGGCTCGCCACCTCCGGACACGCCTGGGGTGCCTTCCACAGGGACCGCCTTCTCGCGGTCGCCTGTACCTACTTCCTCGGCAGCCGGTACGAGGACATCGCCGTGGTCACCGCACCCGGCCACCGCCGCCAACAACTCGCTCTCAGCTGCATCGTCGCCCACTGTGCCGACGTTTCCGCCCGCGGCCGTACGGCCAGCTGGACGTGTTCCCGGTACAACCGGGCCGGCCGCCTGCTCGCGTGGACGGCCGGTTTCCGTCTGGAGCGGGAGTACGTCCACCATGCGACCGGGCCGGCAGCGTCCCGGGGGATCACGAACACCCGCGTTACCGCCCGGACGGGGTGACTTCGCATGCGGATGGGCGGTGTACGCCGACGCGCTGTCGGAGTACGCCGCCCTTGGGAGAGACGAGCTGCGGAAGGGGGCCCGCGCTGCCGTTCCGGCTACTTCGGATCGCGGTTGAAGACCGCCTTCGACCAGTAGTAGCCGAGGACGGTGAGCGCCAGGCACCAGGCGATGGCGAGCCAGCCGTTGTTGCCGATTTCGGTGCCGAGCAGGAGGCCTCGCAGGGTCTCGATGGCGGGGGTGAACGGCTGGTACTCGGCGATCGGCTGGAACCAGCCCGGCATCGCGTCGACCGGGACGAAGGCGCTGGAGATGAGCGGCAGGACGATCAGTGGCAGCGCGTTGTTGCTGGCCGCCTCGGCGTTCGGGCTGACCATGCCCATCCCGACCGCGATCCAGGTGAGCGCCAGAGCGACCAGCGCGAGCAGCCCGAACGCGGCCAGCCACTCCAGGGCCGTGGCGTTCGTGGAGCGGAAGCCGATGGCCACCGCGACGGCGCCTACGAGGATCACGCTCATCACCGACTGCACCACACTGCCGAGGACGTGCCCGATGAGTACTGATCCGCGGTGGATCGCCATCGCGCGGAAGCGGGCGATGATGCCCTCGGTCATGTCGTTGGATACGGACACCGCGGTCCCGACCACGGTGCCACCGATGGTCATCAGCAGGATGCCCGGCACGACGTAGGCGATGTACGCGGAGCGGTCGGCGCCGCCGCCCATGCCCGCGCTCATCACGTCGCCGAAGACGTAGACGAAGAGCAGCAGCAGGATGACCGGGGTGAGCAGCAGGTTCAGGGTGAGGGAAGGGTAGCGGCGCGCGTGCAGGAGGTTGCGTCGCAGCATCGTGGACGAGTCGCGTACGGCGAGAGTCAGGGAATTCATCGAACGTCCTCCTTGGGGTGGTTGGGCTGCTTGGAGCTGGTCAGGGCGAAGAACACGTCGTCGAGGTCGGGGGTGTGCACGGTCAGCTCGTCCGCCTCGATGTCGACGGAGTCCAGCCAGTCGAGGATGGAGCGCAGTTCGCGCTGGGTGCCGTCGCTGGGGATCTGCAGCGACAGCGACTCGTCGTCCCTGGTGACCTCACGCAGCGCGATGGCGGCGGACTCGTACGCGGACGGATCGGAGAACCGCAACCTCACGTGTCCGCCCGGGATCAGCCGCTTCAGCTCCTCGGCGGTGCCCTCGGCGGCGATCCTGCCGCCGTTCAGCACCGCGATACGGTCGGCGAGCTCGTCGGCCTCATCCAGGTACTGCGTGGTGAGGAAGACAGTCACGCCGCCAGAGACCAACTCGCGGATGATCTGCCACATGTTGTGCCGGGCACGCGGGTCGAGACCGGTGGTCGGCTCGTCGAGGAAGATGATCCGCGGATTGCCGACCAGCGTCATAGCGATGTCCAGGCGGCGCTTCATCCCGCCCGAGTAGGTGGACGCGGGCTTCCTCGCGGCCTCGGTGAGGTCGAACCGCTCCAGCAGCTCGGCGCTGACCCGCCGCCCCTCCCTCCTGGACAGGTGGTGCAGGTCCGCCATCAAGAGCATGTTCTCCTCGCCGGTGATCAGGCCGTCTACGGCGGAGAACTGCCCCGTGACGCCGATCGCGGCACGCACTCCGTCCGGTGACGTGGCAACGTCGTGGCCCGCGACCTGGGCCTGGCCGCCGTCGGCGGAGATGAGCGTGGACAGGATCTTCACGGCGGTGGTCTTGCCGGCGCCGTTCGGCCCGAGCAACGCGAACACGGACCCGGCCGGGATGCGCAGGTCGATGCCGTCGAGGACGGTCTTGTCGCCGTACGACTTGCGCAGACCGACGGTGGAGACGGCGGCGGGCGACTGCGGACCATCGCCCCGCCTGGACGTGGGCATGACAGATGAAGCCATGGAGCCCTCCCGTTCAAAGGGTGAGGTGACTGGGTGAGTGGGGTTTGCGGGGCGGCTACTCAGACACTCAGGTCCGGGCGCGGCGGACGTCGATGTTGCCGTAGCGGGTGCGGGCGCGGACCTTGACGGTGTCCTCGGTCTCCTCCGGGGCCTCGGACGCGGTGAGCGTGTTGCGTACCTGGCCGGAGCCCGAGCTGGCGTCGAGCCAGGCGGCCGTGCCCTCGCGGATGCCGACCTCGATCGCGCCGTAGGAGGTTTCCAACTGCACCGTGCCGCGAGCCACTTCGCCGACCCGCAGGGTGCCGTGGGCGGTGGTGGCGGTGACCGAGTCCTCGGCGCGCGCGATGTCGATGTCCCCGTTGGCGCCGCTCACCCGCAGCTCGCCGGTCGCGGCGCCGACGGTCGTGGTGCCGTGCGAGTTCTTCAGGACGGCGGAGCCGTCCACGGTGCCGACGCGCAGGCTGCCGGAGCTGGTGGTGATCTCGGCAGTGCCCTCGACACGGTCGACGGTGATGGACCCGTGTGACGCCTTCAGGTGCAGCGGCCCGGTGGTGTCGAGGCGCACATCGCCGGATGAGGTCTTCACGCGGACCTCGCCGAGCCGGCCCTCGCCGAGCGCCTGGGCCCAGGCGCCGGTCATGTCGATACGCGAGCCCGTGGGCAGCTCGACCGTCACGTCGACGGTGCCGGTGCGGCCCAGTCCGAGCAGATTTCCTTTGGGCGTCCTGACAGTCAGTGCGCCGTTCGCGTACGTGACCTCGGTCTGCTCGGCCGCCCGTACGTCCAGGTCCCTCTTCGGGTCACGAGGCCGCACCTCGACGACGGTGTCGAGGCGGTCGCCCGCCGTGAACTGGATGGAACCGGCCTCCACGTGCGCCGTGGCGGAGATCGCTTCGGGGGTGTCGAAAGAAGGCATGGCTGTCCCGTCCTCTTGGGTAGTCGGGGCGTCCCCGCTGGTGGGGACGTGAGGTGAGTGAACTGGGGGCGGGCAGGGCGCGGCTAGCGCACCCAGCCCGTGAAGTTCTGTCCGATGGCGCGCGCCTTCTCCGTCGTACGCGGCCGCGTACCGCCGTCCACCGCGGCTGCCACGGCCCGCACCAGCCACGCGTTGACCGAAAGGCCCTCGCGGCCGGCGGCCTCCTCGGCGCGCGCCTTGAGGTGAGCCGGCAGACGCAGATTGACGCGGGCGGTACCACCCTCGTCACCGTCGGCGGGCACCTGCGCCGCGAGCGGTTCGACGGGCGCGGTCGGCTCCACCGGGGCACCGTTGGCGGGCGGAAGCGTCACCACGAAGTCGGGGTCGAGCCCGCGCAGCCGTACGTCGACCGAGCCGGGGGCGAGTTCGCGGGTGACCTCGTCCATCGCGGCGGAGAGCACGTTGAGCATGGTCAGCCGCGTCGCCGACTCCAGCGGAGCGGTGAGCCTCTCCGCCAGTGCGCGGGCATCTTCGCCGCCCGCTTCGGCGGCCACCGCGAGTTCGCGGCGAAGGTTGTCGACATACGGGGTGAGGTCCATGACGTCATAATGGCACCACTATGGTGTCACTCGCAAGCCTCAATGGCACATCAGGTCGTGCGCCCTAGGGACTGCCCAAGAGCTACCTACCCTGACCTGCGAAAATACCAAGAGGGCAGCCTGAGTCATTGTGATGCCACGCGCACTCATGCGCTGCTTGGGTCGCGAAATGGCGCCGGGTGGCGCCACCCGGCGCCACGTAACGCCATGGGATGTCGCAGGGGGTGGCCTGCCCCTGCACGCCGCGCTCGGCGTCAATGAGCCGTCACTGGAATTCGGCGAGCCGCCGCCGTAGTCCGACGACGAACAGTGCGCCCGCGAGCAGCAACGCGCCGCCTGCTGCGGGTGCCTGAGTGCCGATAGCGTCCCGGCCGGTGGTGATGGCCTTCTCGTGGTGCGCGGAATTGATCGCGGTCACCCGGTCCAGGGCCTTCATCCAGGCCCCGAAGTGGGCGTTGGAGGTGTCGGACGTCCAGCCGATACAGAACTCCGTGGCCTCGCGCAGCCTGCCCTGGGCGATCAGTCGCCTGAAGGTACGGTCGTCCTTCTGGTAGACGGCGTATGCCTCGACGGTCTTCTCGGCCGCCTCGCGTTCCCCGGGGAAGGTGATGTTGTCGAGTTCGCGCCGGTACTCGCCGGTGAACTGTTTGTCCGCGTGGTCGCGCTCGTACGCACTCCAGGTCTCGGCCAGTTTCGTGGCGTACGTGTCCAGGCTCGCGTCCTCGATCCCGTACAGCTTCTGCGACTTGTCGAAGAACGTGAACTCGTACCCCGTCCGGCGCGAGGGGTCGAGCAGGAAGCGGCTCTCGTCCGCGTTGGCGTCGTAGCCCAGTGCCTTGGACCGCGACAACGCGACCACCGAGTCGAACGAGTCATGCCGGGCGATCTTCAGCTGGTCCGCGGAGATGGTCAGAAGCCGGCCCCCGCACACAAGTGCTACCAAGGCGCAGAGCGTCGCCGCGAGCAGTGCCGGGTTGAAGACGCGCTGGAAGCGGCGGGCGAGCCGGACCTGGAGAACAACGAGGTCGGCCACCAACAGCAGCCCGAGGACGACTTCGGCGCCCAGTTGCACGGACAGGTCCGAGCGCGATGTCACGTACTCGTGCTCGTACACCGCGTTGTTGGTGTCCACGAGCTTTCGGGCCTCGGGGAGCAGATGTGCGGAGAGCAGGTCCGTCGCCCGGCCATAGTCCGTGCGGGCCAGGTCCTTGCCGCCGGGGTGCTCGTCGTTCTCCAGGGCGCGGCCGATCAGCTCCTGGTATTGCGCGAAGGTGTCGGTCAGGGCGACGACCGTGTCCTCCGTCGCCTTGTCGCCCTCGGCCGCCGCGCCGAGCGTGCGCAGGGAGCGGCTGATGGTCTGCTGGGCGTCGGTGTAGAAGCCCTGGGCCTTGACGTACGACTCGTCGAGACGGCCCTTGTCGGTGCCCGAATCGCCTCTGGAGAGAAGGATGTTGGCGGCCTGTGCGTCCATGTCGTTGAGCGCCAGGTTGAGCTGGGTGGCGGCGACGGTGCGGGGCGCGTCCCGGTGCGCGATCGCGTTCCACGTGCCGGAAGCGGCGGTGGCGGCGACGACCAGCAGGATCAGCAATCCGGTACCGAGTGCGAGACACACCGCGCGGGCCAGCCGAAGTCGGCCGGGCGTGGTGGTCCAGTAACGCTCGACGGCGTACTTCAGCAGTCGGACGAGCCGGGCGACGGCAATGGGAGACCGTCGCCACGGCTGTCCTCTGCGCGGCCCCCCTCCGGACCGCGAACCCGGGTGGCCCCCGTGACGAACGGCCGACGCGGGGTCTGGTTCAGCAGCCGCCGGGGCCCCCGCTCCCTGACGCTGCCCGGCACCGGCGGTGATCGCCACTCGCCCTCCAACCTCACGCCACGGGCCGTTCGTACGAACCCGTGTCACACCAGCATGGGGGCGGGAGTTCGATTGATCGCGTACGTTGACGGGTCCCTGACGCCCAGGAGCCTTGGCTTAACGCGTACCTGATGGCGAAGGCTTCCGGCCACGGCGAAACAGGGCTTCAGCCCTCCCGAACCGACCCCGCCTCGGCGTCGGCGAGCGCCGCGCCCACCTGCCCGGCCAGGGTTCCCGCAACCAGACGGGCCTGCAGAGGTACGACCTCGCCCCGTCCCGGCCGCATCATGAACCGGCCGTAGTAGTGGCCCTTGCCGGTGGCGCGCAGCTCCACCTCCTCCTGCGGCCAGCCCCGGCGCTCCACGTCCCATCTGCCGCGCGTGGTGGTGATGTCCCCGTCCTGCCCGAGCTGCGGCGGGTGGCCAAGCAGCGACCCGTACTCGAAGCGGCAGCCGTCCAGGCCGAGCAGTTCCGTGAGCTCGGTGCGGACGTGCTCGATGACAGCGTCGGCGGACCTCGTGCTCTGAGCGAGCATTGCTGTTCTGTGGATGCGGGCCAGCTGGTCGGCGTCGGTGACGGTGACCGCCTTCAGGCGCCGCACCCGTGTCGCCTGTTGCGAGACGGCAAGACCCACGGCGAGGAGCAGCACGGCGATGGTGATGTCGTCGCCACTGGAGATCGTGAACCGCTCATAGGGGTGGGTGAGGAAGAAGTCGAACCACGCGGCCGAGGAGAGCGCGGCGAGCGCCGCAGCCCCGCGGTGCCCGTTGGCGGCCACCTCCACCACGACCGCGACGAGGATGAGCGCCAGGTTGGTGTTCGCCAGGTGCGTACGGAAGGGTACGAGGACGCAGGTAACGGCGAACGGGCCGACGACGGCCGCCGCCAGCGCGAGCCGGTCGCGCGGCGGAACGGCGAGCCGGGCGGGCGGGGAGCGGCGCCCCGCAAACCCTGGCAGTGAAATCCCGGACATGGCCACCTCCGGCACTCCCCGTCCTCGACTGCCGCCATCGCGTACTCCATCACCCCTCCGCTCCCAGAAGGCCCTGACGGCGAGAACCAGGTCCTCTTGTTCATCGCAGCCGAGGACGACCTGGGCAACGAGTACACCGACTGGGGTGGCGTCTTCGGCCTCGCCCCGGATGGCTCGCGGACCCAGGGTGAGGTCTCCGGGCAGCCGGGGCTGCCCGCCGCCGCGCGCACCCTTCACCTCCGGATCACGTTCCTGCGGGGCGGCCAGGAACAGCCGTACGAGCTGACGCTGTCGCTGTCCTGAACGGGTACGGAGCAACAGAACGGCCCTCCCATGTGAACCCGTTCGGCGGCAGCCCATCGCCAGAAGCCGTCCGGGCACGCACGCTGTAGGGGAGACCACGCGGAGGACGGCGGCAGTACGGCTGGCGCGGAGACGGATCTCGTCTGCCCGCAGAAGCCTTGGGTTGTGGATCACTCCTTGCATACGCCGGTGCCGCCGTCTCCTTGATGGCCGGAACTGTTCGCATCGCCGTACGTCAGGAGCACGCCGATGGCCGCTGCCGACCACACCCGCACGAGTCGCCTGCGGGAGTGGATGCTGGAGGGGCTGTCCGACATGGCCAAGCCCGCGCACGGCTCCCAGGCTCCGCCCGAACTCGCCCACAAAGGGCAGCGATGGTGGCGGGTGATGTGTCTGACCGGTGTCGACTACTTCTCCACTCTGGGCTACCAGCCGGGCATCGCCGCGCTGGCGGCCGGGCTGCTGTCACCGGTGGCCACGATCGTGCTCGTGATCGTCACCCTGGCGGGCGCCCTGCCGGTGTACCGGCGGGTGGCCGAGGAGAGCCCGCGCGGCGAGGGGTCGATCGCGATGCTGGAGCGGCTGCTGTCGTTCTGGAAGGGCAAGCTGTTCGTCCTGACCCTGCTCGGCTTCGCGGCGACCGACTTCCTCATCACCATCACCCTTTCGGCGGCGGACGCCTCCACCCACCTGGTGGAGAACCCCCACCTGAACGACGCGCTGCACGACAAGCAGATGCTGATCACCCTGGTGCTGGTCGCCCTGCTGGGCGCGGTGTTCCTCAAGGGCTTCCTGGAAGCCATCGGGGTGGCCGTCGTCCTCGTCGGCTTCTATCTGGCCCTCAACGTCGTGGTCGTGGTGACGGGACTCTGGCACGTCATCACGCAAGGGCATGTGATCACCGACTGGTCCACGGCGCTGACGGCCAAGCACGGCAACGTCTTCGCCATGGTCGGCGTGGCCCTGCTGGTCTTCCCGAAGCTGGCGCTCGGCCTGTCCGGCTTCGAGACGGGCGTCGCGGTCATGCCGCACGTCGAGGGCGACCTCGGCGACACCGAGGAGAAGCCCACCGGCCGCATTCGGGGCACCAAGAAACTGCTGACCACAGCCGCCGTGATCATGAGCGTGTTCCTCATCGCCACCAGCTTCATCACGACGCTGCTCATCCCGGAGGACGACTTCAAGACCGGAGGCAAGGCCAACGGCCGCGCGCTGGCGTACCTGTCGCACGAATACCTCGGCAACGCCTTCGGCACGGTCTACGACGCCTCCACCATCGCCATCCTCTGGTTCGCCGGCGCCTCGGCCATGGCCGGGCTGCTCAACCTGATGCCCCGCTACCTGCCCCGCTACGGCATGGCCCCGCACTGGGCGCGCGCGGTGCGCCCCATGGTGCTCGTGTTCACCCTGGTCGGTTTCCTGGTCACATGGATCTTCGACGCCGACGTGGACGCCCAGGGCGGCGCGTACGCCACCGGTGTCCTGGTCCTCATCAGCTCCGCCGCCATCGCGGTGACCATCGCCGCCCGCAAGGCCCACCAGCGCAACTGGACCATCGCCTTCGCCGTGATCTCCGCGGTCTTCCTCTACACGACCGTGGTGAACGTCATCGAGCGCCCCGACGGTGTGAAGATCGGCGCCTGCTTCATCGCGGGCATCATCCTCATCTCTCTCCTGTCGCGCCTCGCCCGCGCCTTCGAACTGCGCGTCACCGACATCACGATGGACACCATGGCCGAGCGGTTCGTCCGTGACATCGCCAGCCGCCGGATCCGCTTCATCGCCAACGAACCGGACCGGCGCGACGTCGCCGAATACCGCGACAAGATCAAGCAGATCCGCGAGGACAACGACCTCACGGCCGAGGAGGACTTCGTCTTCGTGGAGGTGACCATCGGCGACCCCTCGGAGTTCGAGGCCCGCATGAACGTACGCGGCGAAGTGCTGCACGGCCGCTACCGCGTACTGACCCTGGAGAGCTCGTCGATCCCCAACGCCCTGGCGGCCCTGCTCCTGCACGTACGTGACACCACCGGCCAGCGCCCGCACATCTACTTCGAATGGACGGAGGGCAGCCCCTTCGCCAATTTCCTCCGCTTCTTCCTCTTCGGCCAGGGCGAAGTCGCCCCCGTCACCCGCGAGGTGCTGCGCGAGGCGGAACCCGACCGGGGCCGCCGACCCCGGGTGCACGTCGGCTGAACCGGGCGGGACGACGGCGCCAACGCCACCAGGACATCGGGGTCACCGTCCTTCACCACCGTGCGGTTCACGGGTTCTCCCTCCCCGCGCGGGACCGTCGGCGGATCCCGGGGGCCCCGGTCGACGAGCCGGAACTCGACGCGTCCGTCGAGTGCGCTGGCCGTGATCAGGACGCGCTGCCCGGCAGGGGTGTGCCGGGCAGCGTTGTTCAGCAAGTTGGCGACCACCCGCTCCAGCAGGGGTGGGTCGGCGAGGACGGTGAGTGCCTCGTCCAGTCCCTGGGCGTCCATGGCCGGCGCGTCGGGTGGCAGTGCGTCGAGGACCAACGGCAGCACTTCGTCCAGCGCCGTGGCGCGCAGGCTCAGGTTCAGCGCCCCGGCCTGGAGGCGGCTCATGTCCAGGAGGTTGTCGATCAGCCGGCTGAGGCGGGCCATCGACGCGTCGGCGGTGGCGAGGAGTTCGTCGCGGTCCTCGTCGCTGAAGTCGACGTCGCGGCTGCGCAGCGAGGCGATGGCGGCCCACCCGGCCGCGAGCGGGGTGCGCAGGTCGTGGCTGACGGCGGCGAGCAGTGCGGTGCGCATCCGGTCGGCGGCCTTGACCGGTTCCACCTCGGCGGCGACCTCGGCGAGCCGGGCTCGTTCGACGGCGACGGTGACATGCGCGGCGAATGCGGCCAGCACCCTGCGTTCGGAGGACGGCAGGGTGCGACCGCGCAGCACGAGACGCGCCTGCTCGCCGACCGGGACCTGGACGACACGGCCGTCGTCCACCACAGGCTTCTCGGTGAGTTCCGCGGAGTCCATGCCGAAGGTTTCGCGCGTACGTTCCAGCAGCGCCGGGATCGCCCGGTCGCCACCGCCGACGGCGCCACCCTGCCCGGACGCCCCCTGGTCCTCGTCCTGACCACGTCCGTGGTCGTGGTGACGCTGGTCGTCCAAGGCTTCTCGCTCGCCGCGGTCGTCCGTCGCTCGGGGATCGCGCTCGAACCCGACCACACCGAACGCGAGGAAGGGCACGCCCGCCTGAACCTCGCGGACGCCGGAATGCGGCGCCTGAACGAGATAGCGGAGCTCGAAGCCGTGCCGGAGGTCGTCGCCGACCGCCTGCGCCGCGCACTCGAAGCCCGCCAGAAACACGCCCGCGAGCGCCTCAGCGCCCCCGACAGTGCGGCCGAGTCCGCCGAGCACGTGTACCGCCAGCTGCGCCGCGACCCGATCCTGGAGGAGGCCGCGGAACTCCAGCGCCTCTACGACGACCACCGCATCAGCGACACCACCCGCCGCCGCCTCCAGCGCTCACTCGACCTGGAGGAGGCGCGCCTGGCGGACGTCTGAGACCGTGTTTGAGATGTGTTCAGTGGGTTCGTTGTAGTGGTCGTGGTCCGTGCCTGACAGCGGGGCCGCCTCGGGTGAGCCGGCGCAGCAT
>NZ_JBHWUR010000167.1:0-11158 GCF_042737755.1 Streptomyces sp. NPDC059994 | reverse complement strand
GGTCCGGGGGCGAAGCCCAGGTGACCCACCCACCCCCTGCAAGAGGCCCGGGGCGGAGCCCCGGAGCGGGGTGCCGGGGCCGCAGGCCCCGCCCCCTCAGGGGCGCGGGGAACTGCGCGACCAGCCCCCACCGAACCCGCAGACGAACGGAGTCCGGGGCGGAGCCCCAAAGCGGGGGGCGGGGCGCAGCGAACGTAGCCCACCCACTCCAGACGGGGGCGCGGCCCCAGCGGGGGGGGTACCGGGGGGGGCAGCCCCAGCGGGGGTACCGGGGGGGCGAGGCCCCCGTAGCGGGGTGCAGGGGCCGCAGGCCCCGCGAGCAGGTGCAGGGGGCGTGCGCCCCAGCGGGGGTACCGGGGCGGAGCCCCGTAGCGCGGGGTGCAGGGGCCGCAGGCCCCGCAAGCGGGTGCGGGGGCACAGCCCCGCCCGGGGTCCGGGGGCGCAGCCCCGCCCGGGGTCCGGGGGCGCAGCCCCGCCCGGGGTCCGGGGGCGCAGCCCCCGGGAAACCCTCCTCCACCCCCACCCACCCCCGGAGGGTTAAGGGAACGGGCGGGGTGGGGGCTCAAACAACCTCAGTGCGGCGCACCCCTCCACCCACTGACCGGCAGCGCGAACTTAGCCACCAGCCGGTCCGTGAACGACGCATGGTGCAGCCGCGCCAGACGGACCGGCACAGCCCCCCGCCGAACCTCCACCCGAGCCCCCGGCGGCAGCTCGACCGTACGGCGCCCGTCGCACCACAGCACCCCGTGCGGCGTATACGGCTGCACCTCCACCGCCAGCACCGAACTCGGCGACGTCACCAGCGGCTTGGCGAACAGCGCGTGCGCGCTGATCGGCACCATCAGGAGCGCCTCGACCTCCGGCCACACCACCGGCCCGCCCGCCGAGAAGGCGTACGCCGTCGACCCGGTCGGCGTCGCGTACACGATCCCGTCGCAGCCGAACCCCGTCACCGGCCGCCCGTCGATCTCCAGGACGACTTCGAGCATCCGCTCGGGCGACACCTTCTGCACGGCGGCCTCGTTGAGCGCCCAGTCGGTGTGCACCACGTCGCCGTTGCTGTGCACCACGACGTCGAGGGTCATCCGCTCCTCGACCTCGTAGGAGCGCGCGACCACCCGGTCCACGACCTTGTCCAGGTCGTCCCGCTCCGCCTCGGCGAGGAACCCGACCCGGCCGAGGTTGACGCCGAGCATCGGCACCCCGGACGCCCGCGCGAACTCGGCGCCGCGCAGCAGCGTCCCGTCCCCGCCGAGCACGATCAGCAGCTCACATCCGTCGAGGCACTGCGGGGTCGCCTCCTTGACCGTCTTCACGGACGCGGGCAGCGGAATGTCGGCCGCCTCCGCCTCCAGGACCCGCACCCCGATGCCGCAGCGCAGCAGCCCCTGTACCACCAGCTCCGCACTGCGGATGGCGGCGGGCCGCCCGGTGTGCGCGAGCAGGAACACCGTGCGCTCCGCCGCACCCTGCTCGCACGCGGCGTCCCCCCCGCGCGTCTCCTCCGCGTTCTCCAACGAGCTCAACTAGGTCCCTCCGCCACTGCACGCTCGACATCAGCCGGATCCAGCGCGGGCGCTCCCGCCCGCAGCCACAGAAAGTATTCGACATTGCCGGAGGGTCCGGGGAGAGGGCTGGCCGTGACCCCGAGCACACCGAGCCCGAGCCCGGCGGCCTGCGCGGCCACCGTGCGTACGGTCTCGGCCCGCAGCTCCGGGCTGCGCACCACACCACCGCTGCCGAGCCGGTCCTTGCCGATCTCGAACTGCGGCTTGACCATGAGCACCAGGTCCGCGTCCGGCGCGCAGCACCGCACCAGCGCGGGCAGCACCAGCCCGAGCGCGATGAAGGACAGGTCCCCCACCACCAGGTCGGCCGGCTCGCCGTCGATGTCGTCGAGCGTCAACTCCCGTACGTTCGTACGGTCCTTGACGGTGACCCGGTCGTCACTCTGGAGGGACCAGGCGAGCTGTCCGTACCCGACGTCCACCGCCACCACGTGCCCGGCGCCCGAGCGCAGCAGCACGTCCGTGAAGCCACCGGTGGAGGCGCCCGCGTCCAACGCCCGGCGCCCCTCGACCTTCAGCCCCTGCGGGACGAAGGCCGCCAGCGCGCCGGCCAGCTTGTGGCCGCCGCGCGAGACGTAGTCCGGGTCGCTGTCGTCCTCGGCCACGACGATGGCGGCGGCGGTCTCGACCTGGGTGGCGGACTTGGTGGCGGTGTTGCCGCCGACCGTCACCCGCCCGGCGGCGATCAGCTGCGCGGCGTGCTCACGGGACCGGGCGAGCTTCCGGCGGACCAGCTCGGCGTCGAGGCGGCGGCGTGCCACTCCTGCCACGTTCGGTTCAGCTCCTGTTGTCGTACGTATGTGACGCGGGGGACGGGGCCGGCGGCCCCGGGCGGGCGTCGAGCGCGCTCAGCGTCTCGCGCAGCCCCCCGTGTACATCCTCGTACACCTCGACGTGTCCGTCCGTATCGAGGTGGTCGACGTCCGCCAGCCGCTCGACCAGGGCGTCCACCAAGGGGTCGCCGGTGGGGTCGCGGGGCACGTCCAGGGGCGCCGGGCCGACGGGGTCGTCGTGCCCGCCGGCCTCCGCCTCGGGCTCCGGCATCAAGTCGCTCATGCCAAGACGCTACCGCGTGGGCCTGCGGTACGGTCGATCACGATGGCGACGATGGAGGAGTGCCGCGCGGCACTCGACGTACTTTCCGGCACCCAGGCCGGCGCGAACGGCGACGTGCGCGCCGCCGCCGCGCTCGACCGCTCGCTGAGCTGCCACATCACGGACCTGGACCGCACGTTCACCGGACGCCTGCGGGACGGCCGCGTCGAGGTCGAGCGGACACTGGACGGCCCGCCGGCCGAGCGCGCCCAGATCCGCCTCGCCATGAAGGGCGACGACCTGGTGGCGATGGTCGCGGGCGAGCTGAACTTCGCGCGGGCGTGGACGTCGGGGCGGGTCCGCCTGGAGGCGGGGTTCCGCGACCTGCTCAGGCTGCGGACGTTGCTGTAGGAGTCCGGCCCCTTCACGTTGGACGAATTCACGTTGTACGAATTCACGTTGTACGAGACCGGTGCCCGCGCGCCCTTCAGGACACCGCTGCCGCGTCCCGCTGCCGCGCCGCCGGTATCACCAGCGGCGTGCCCGTCTCCGGGTCGTCGATGACCTGGCAGCGGACCCCGAACACCTCCCGCACCAGCTCCGCCGTGACGATCCGCGAGGGCGGCCCCTCGGCCACGATCTCGCCGTCGCGCATCGCGATCAGATGCGTGGCGTACCGGGCGGCCTGGTTGAGGTCGTGCAGCACCGCGACCAGCGTGCGCCCCTGGGACTCGTGCAGCTCGGCGCACAGGTCCAGGACCTCTATCTGGTGCTGGATGTCCAGGAACGTCGTCGGCTCGTCGAGCAGCAGCAGCGGGGTCTGCTGGGCCAGCGCCATCGCGATCCACACCCGCTGGCGCTGCCCGCCCGACAGCTCGTCGACGTACCGCTCCCCCAGCTCGCCCACACCGGTGGCGTCCATCGACTCCTGGACGATCCGCTCGTCCTCGGGCGACCACTGCCGCAGCAGCCCCTGGTGCGGGTATCGGCCGCGCGCGACCAGGTCCGCGACCGTGATCCCGTCCGGCGCGATCGACGACTGGGGCAGCAGCCCGAGGGTTCTGGCGACCTTCTTCGCGGGCATCGCGTGGATGGTCTGCCCGTCGAGCAGCACCCGCCCCTCGCTCGGCTTCAGCATCCGCGAAAGGGCGCGCAGGAGCGTCGACTTGCCGCAGGCGTTGGGGCCGACGATGACGGTGAACGAGTGGTCCGGGATCTCCACCGACAGGTCCTTGGCGATCACCCGCTGGTCGTAGCCGAGGGTCACCGAATCGGCGCTGAGGCGCTGCATGCTCGTACTCCTGGAGGAAGAACCGGAATCCGTACGGGTACGGGGGTCAGGGAGGTGCGGGCCGCTCATATCCGGCCCGCCTTGCGCTCGGTGACCAGCAGCCACAGCAGATAGAGGCCGCCGACCACCCCGGTCACCACGCCCACCGGCAGCTTGCTCTCGCCGAACAGCCGCTGGGAGGCCCAGTCGGCGGTGACGAGCAGGGTCGCGCCCATGCAGCCGGAGGCCAGGATGTTGGGCCCGGTGGCCCGGGTGAGGCGGCGGGCGAGCTGCGGCGCGGTGAGCGCGACGAAGGAGATCGGCCCGGCCGCCGCGGTCCCGGCGGCGTTGAGGAGCACGGCGGCGAGCATCAGCACGGTACGGGTCCGCTGGACGGGCACGCCGAGCGCGTAGGCCGCGTCGTCGCCCATCTCCAGCATCCGCAGCGGCCGTCCGTACGCGAGGATCACCGGCAGCAGCACCGCGAACAGCGCGAGCAGCGGCCACACCTGCGCCCAGTCCCGCCCGTCGAGCGAGCCGGTCAGCCACACCATGGCCCGGGTCGCGTCGACCAGCTGGGCCTTGGTGAGCAGGTACTGGATGCAGGCGGTGAGCATCGCGGCGGCGCCGATACCGACGAGCACGAGCCGGTAGCCGTGCACACCCTTCTTCCAGGCGAGCAGATAGACGGCGATCCCGGTCGCGAGCCCGCCCAGCAGGGCGCCGACCGCGACCTGGGTGGCGCTGCCCCCGAACCAGACGATGACGACGAGGGCGCCGACGGACGACCCCTGGCCGAAGCCGATGATGTCCGGACTGCCCAGCGGATTGCGGGAGATGGACTGGAAGACCGCGCCCGAGACGCCGAGCGCGGCGCCGACGAGCAGCCCCACGAGCACCCGGGGCAGCCGCAGCTCGTTGATGATGAAGTCCTGCTGGGCGGTGCCGGAGCCGAAGAGCGTACGGACGACGTCGAGCGGCGCGATCTCGAAGTCGCCGCTGCCGACGAGGACCACGCCCGCCGTGAGCGCCGCACCCAGCAGCGCCACGACGACGACCAGTGAGCGGGTGTCGGCCCGGAACGAGTAACCCCCGGGCGCACGTACGGCCTTCACAGCTGAGCCATCCTCTTGCGGCGGACGAGAAAGATGAACACGGGCCCTCCGATGAGCGCCGTGACGATGCCCACCTGGAGCTCGGAGGGCCGGGTGATCACCCTTCCGACCACGTCGGAGCCGAGCAGCAGCACGGGCGAGAGGACGGCCGAGTACGGCAGGATCCAGCGCATGTCGGGCCCGGTGATGGCCCGGACGATGTGCGGGACCATCAGTCCGATGAAGACGATCGGCCCGCAGGCGGCGGTCGCGGCCCCGCACAGCAGCGTGACGGTGACCATCGACAGGACGCGGGTACGGGTGAGATGAGCGCCCAGGGCGCGGGCGGTGTCGTCGCCCAGGGCCATCGCGTTGAGCGGCCGGGCGATGAGCGCGGCGAGCACCAGGCCGGCCGCCACGAACGGTGCGATCTCGGTGACGGTGTCCGCGTTGGCGGAGGCCAGCGAGCCGACCGACCAGAACCGCAGCCGGTCCAGGGCGGCCGAGTCCATCAGCTGCACGGCGTTGATATAGCCGTAGAGCGCGGCCGTGGCGGCCGTACCCGCGAGCGCGAGCCGGACCGGTGTGGCGGCCCGGCTGCCGCCCAGGACGTAGACGAGCGCCGAGACGACCGCGGCGCCGGCGAAGGCGAACCACACATAGCCGGTCAGGCTGGTGACGCCGAAGAAGCTGATCGCCGAGACCACGGCGGCCGAGGCACCCGCGCTGACGCCGAGGATGCCGGGCTCGGCCAGCGGGTTGCGGGTGAGCGCCTGCATCACCGCGCCGGAGACGCCGAGCGCGGCCCCGACGAGCAGCCCGAGCAGGGTGCGGGGCACCCGGGTGTCGTGGACGATGACGTCGTCGGCGGTGCCGGAGTAGTGGAACAGCCCGTGCCAGACGTCCGCGAGCGGGATCTGTTTGGCGCCGACCGCGATGCTCGCGAGGGCCACGAGGGCCAAAACCCCTGTGGCCGCGAGCAGTCCGGCGGCGCGCAGGGCGTGCCGCCGGGCGGTCGGGGCCGGGGGCGCGGGAGCGGTCTTCGCGCTCGGCTGGGAAGGGCTGTCTACCAACACGCAAGTTAGGTTAGCCTACCCTGCAAAGGGTCCGACAGGGCCCTTGATCCACAACCGGACCGCCACCGGGTTCTCAAGCGACCGGCGACCTCGACCGGTGACCTCAAGCGGCCGGCGGAAGGCCCCTGCCCCCGGCCGCCGACCGGACGCCGGGCCGGGCCCCCGGGGTCACAACCCCAGCCGCCCCAGCACCTTCCCCGCGTCCAGCTCGCACACACCCTCGCCCGCGTGCGTCCACGCCGCCGCGCACAGCGCCCGCAGACCGTCCAGCGGCTCGCCGTCGCCGTCCAGGGCGAACGCCTCGTCGCGTACGGCCGCCGTCCACCCGCCGCACCCGAACGCACCGTCGTTTTCAGCCACTTCCGGCTGGCCGGTCAGCATCCCCCGCAGATCCGCGTCCACGAACGTCGGCCGGTGCTCGGGCCGGGCGGCGAGCAGCTGGGCGCCGTCGGTCACCCCGGTGAGGACGAGCAGCGAGTCCACCCCGCCGCTGAACGCCCCCTCGATGTCCGTGTCAAGCCGGTCCCCCACCACGAGCGGCTTGCGCGCACCCGTCCGCAGGATCGTCTCCCGGTGCATCGGGGGCAACGGCTTCCCGGCCACCTGCGGCTCGGCGCCGGTCGCGATCCGCACCACCTCCACCGCCGCCCCGTTGCCCGGCGCGATACCGCGCCCGCTCGGGATCGTCAGATCGGTGTTGGACGCGAACCACGGCACCCCGGCCGCGATCGCGTAGCACGCCTCGGCGAACCTGCCCCACGCCAGATCGGGCCCGCCGTACCCCTGCACCACCGCCGCCGGGGCGTCCTCGGCCGACTCCACCGGCACGAGCCCGCGCTCGCGCAGCGCCACCCGCAGCCCCTCGCCGCCGATCACCAGCACCCGCGAACCCTCCGGCACCTGCTCGGAGATCAGCCGCGCCACCGCCTGCGCCGAGGTGATCACATCGCCCGGCTCGGCCGGCACCCCGAGCTCCGTGAGGTGCTCCGCCACCACGTCCGGCGTCCGCAGCGCGTTGTTGGTCACGTACGCGAGGTGCATCCCGCCCTCGCGCGCCGTGCCCAGCGAGCCGACGGCGTGCTCGATCGCCTCGCCGCCCGCGTACACCACCCCGTCAAGATCCAGCAGAGCCGTGTCGTACGCCTCGCTCAGCGCCCGCGCGCTGCCACTCGGCCGGGTCCTGCTCGGCTGGCTCATCCTCATCCACTCCTCGCTCGATGCTCTCCCCCGATCATCGCGCATGCCCGCACCCACTTACGATGCACTAATGACCACAACAGGGCGTGCGGACGACGACGGGCTGCGCCTGATCCCCTTCCGAGGCCTGCGCTATGTACCCGAGCGCGTCGGCAGCCTCGCGGCCGTGACCTCCCCGCCGTACGACGTGGTGGTGCGGCCCGACGGACTCCTCCACCTGGAGTCGGCGGACCCGTACAACATCGTCCGGCTGATCCTCCCGCAGGCCGCCACGGCCACGGCACGGCACCAGCAGGCCGCGCTCACCCTCGACGACTGGCTCTCGGAGGGCGTCCTCGCCCCCGACCCGGAGCCCGCGCTGTACGTGTACGAACAGCACTACGGCGGGCTGCTCCAGCGCGGCCTCATCGGGGCGCTGGCCCTCTCGGAGCCCTCCGAGGGCGTGGTGCTGCCGCACGAGGACGTGATGCCGCACGTCGTCGAGGACCGCGCCGACCTGATGCGGACGACGGCCGCGCACTTCGAGCCGCTGCTCCTGACGTACCGCGGCGACGCGGGCGCCAACGGCGGCACGCCGGCGGGCGCGGGAGCGGTCATCGAGCGGACTGTACGGCGCGAGCCGCTGCTCGCGACGACCACCGAGGACGGCTACAGCCACCGCCTGTGGGCGGTCACGGACCCCGCCGACCTCGCCGAGATCCAGACGGAACTCGCGCACCACCAGGCGGTGATCGCCGACGGCCACCACCGCTGGGCGACCTATCTGCGACTGCGTTCGGAGCAGTCGGCGCCCGGCCCCTGGGACTTCGGCCTGGTCCTGCTCGTCGACACGGCGCGCTATCCCCTGCGGGTACGCGCCATCCACCGGCTGCTCCACCGGCTTCCGGTCAGCGATGCCCTGGCCGCGGTGGCCGAAACCGGTGCCTTCCGCGTCCGTACGCTCGCGGTGCCGCTGCCCGACGCGCTCGACGTCCTCGCGGAGGCGAGCACCGCGGGCAACGCGTTCCTGCTGGCGGGCGACGGACGCTTCCACCTCCTGGACCGTCCCGACGCCGGCCTGCTCGCCCGCACCGTCCGCACGGACCGCCCGCAGGCCTGGCGCGACCTCGATGCGACCGTGCTCCACTCGACGCTCCTGGACCACGTCTGGCGCATCCCGGACGCACCCGAGGACATCATGTACATCCACGACACGGCGGCCGCCGTCGAGCAGGCGGAACGTCGCGGCGGAACAGCGGTGCTCATGCATCCCGTACGCGAGGAGGTCGTCCGGGACCTCGCCCGCCAGGGCGTCACGATGCCCCGCAAGTCGACGTCCTTCGGCCCGAAGCCGGCGACAGGCCTGGTGCTGCGGAGCCTGACGGTGAACTGAGCGGCACGCGGATACGGCGGTACCCGGATACGACAGAGGGCGGCACCCCCGCCCGGGGGGCGCCCGCGTCTCAAAAGCCTACAGGAGCTCAGGCCTTGTCGGCCGGACCCTTGTCCGCGTCGGCCTCGACGTCAGCGTCGGCCTCAACCTCGGCCTCGTCGAAGTCGTCGGCGTCCACGTCGTCCATGTCATCCATGTCGGCGCGGTCGTCGTCCTCATCCGGCAGGGTGTCCGACTCGTCATCGGCGCCGGCGAGGTCGGTGTCCGGCTCGTCGGGGAGTTCGGCGTCGGCCCGCTCCTCGTCGAGGGCGTCCACGAAGTCCACGCCGTCCATCGCGGCCAGCCGGTCGGAGGCGTCGGTGGCGCCGTCCTTGTCGGACTCCAGCGCCTTGGCGAACCACTCGCGCGCCTCGTCCTCACGCCCGGCGGCGAGCAGCGCGTCGGCGTACGCGTACCGCAGACGCGCGGTCCACGGCTGCACCGAGTTCGACGCCAGCTCCGGGCTCTGCAGGGTCACGATGGCAGCGTCCAGCTGCCCCAGGTCCCGCCGCGCACCGGCCGCGACCAGGCGCATCTCGACCTGGCTCGCCTTGTCGAGCTTCTGCACCTCCGGCGCACCGGCCATCTCCAGCGCACGCTCGGGCCGGCCCATGCCGCGCTCGCAGTCGGCCATGACGGGCCACAGCTCGACGTGCCCGGTCATCCGCCGCGCGGCCCGGAACTCGGCCAGCGCCTCGGAGTACTTCTGCGTCGCGTACGCCGCGAACCCGGCCGCCTCGCGGACAGCCGCCACACGGGAGGCGAGCCGCAGAGCGATACGTGAGTACGCGTACGCCTGCTCGGGGTCCTCGTCGATCAGCCGGGCCACCATGACCAGGTTCTGGGCGACGTCCTGGGCGAGGGTCTTCGGCAGGCTCAGCAGCTCCTGGTGAACGTCCTCGTCGATCTCGTTGCCCGTGACGTCCTCGTCGATCGGCAGCCGCTTGATCGGCTCACGGTCGCGCTCGCGCTCACGGCGGTCGTCGCCGCCACGGAACCCACCACGGTCGTCGTCGCGGCGCGGGCCACGGTCGTCACGGCGGAAGCCGGGACGGTCGTCGCGACGGTCATCGCGACGGGGGCCACGGTCGTCGTCACGGCGGGGCCCGGACGGACGGTCGTCGCGCCGGTCGTCGCGGCGGAAACCGCCACCGGAGGACGGACGGCCACCACGGTCGTCGTCACGACGGAAGGAGGGACGGTCATCGTCACGACGGGGCCCGGACGGACGGTCGTCACGGCGCGGGCCGGACGGACGGTCGTCACGGCGACCGTAGCCACCGCCACCGCCACTGCCACCGGAGGGACGGCCGTAGCCGCCACCGGACGGGCGACCACCACGGTCGTCATCACGACGGAAGGAGGGACGGTCGTCATCGCGGCGCGGGCCGCGGTCGTCACGACGGTCGTCGCCGCCACGGAAGCTCGGGCGGTCGTCACGACGGAAACCGCCACCGCTGCTGCCACCACGGCTGTCATCACGGCGGCCGTAGCCACCGCCACCGGAGGGACGGCCACCACGGTCGTCATCACGACGCGGGGCACGGTCGTCACGCCGGTCATCGCGACGGAAGCCACCACCGGAGGACGGACGGCCACCACGGTCGTCGTCACGACGGAAGGAGGGACGGTCGTCATCACGACGGGGCCCGGACGGACGGTCGTCACGCCGGTCATCGCGGCGGAAACCGCCACCGGAGGACGGACGGCCACCACGGTCATCGTCACGACGGAAGGACGGACGGTCATCGTCACGACGGGGCCCGGACGGACGGTCGTCACGGCGCGGGCCGGACGGACGGTCGTCACGGCGCGGGCCGGACGGACGGTCGTCACGGCGACCGTAGCCACCGCCACCGCCACTGCCACCACCGGAGGGACGGCCGTAGCCACCACCAGAGGGGCGCCCACCACGGTCGTCATCACGACGGGGGCCGGACGGACGGTCGTCACGACGGCCGTAGCCACCGCCACCGCCACTGCCACCACCGGAGGGACGGCCGTAGCCACCACCGGACGGGCGACCACCACGGTCATCGTCGCGGCGCGGGCCGCGGTCGTCGCGACGGTCGTCGCCGCCACGGAAGCTCGGGCGGTCGTCACGACGGAAACCGCCACCGCTGCTGCCACCGCTGCTGCCACCACGGCTGTCATCACGGCGGAAGCCCCCACCGGAGCCGCTGGAGCCGCTGGAGCCGCCACGGTCGTCACGGCGCGGACCACGGTCGTCACGACCGCCCCGGTAGCCGCCCCTGTCACCGCCGTCACGGCTGCGCCCCTCGCGCTGCGGACGGTCCTCGGGAGAGTTGGTGGACATCGGTGCGACTCCTGTCTTCGGGTACTGCAGTCATTCTCGCGCAGTCGGCTGCCCGACGCGCTTCGGAAAAGTGAAGCGAAAATAAAAAAGGACCCTTGGTCCCAGCATGAACGCTGGGACCAAGGGTCCTTGAAAGATTGTTCGGCGGTGTCCTACTCTCCCACAGGGTCCCCCCTGCAGTACCATC
>NZ_JBHWUR010000166.1:4425-11181 GCF_042737755.1 Streptomyces sp. NPDC059994 | reverse complement strand
GGCCGGGGCGACTTGGCCGCCCCGGCCGGCCTACGGCACCCGCACGGCCGTACGGTGTTCAGCGTGGCGCGTTCGTATATCGGTGTTGCGTCAGTCAAGTTGCCTGCTTGTTAACGAAATTGATGGGCATTTATGGAGTCATGTCGCCCGCTCCACCGCCCTGTCAAGCACGCAGTCGCCTCGATGTGCGAAATCTTGTGCCAAGTTCTTTCGTGATCACACACCAGCATGCTCAAACCTCTTGACGCACAAGGCCGGGCCCATGAATGTTCCGGTCAATCAATGACGCCTTCGGGCGCCGTTCGACTCTCTCGGTGCGGGGGCTATGCGCGATGACGAGTTCAACCCAGGCCGCCACAGAACCAACTGATCCCCTTCCGCCTGGCGGGGATTCGGGCACGGGCACGGGACTGACGGCGACCGAACTCATTGGACGCTCTCCCGGCCGCCTCGCATGGGCGCGATTCAAACGCGACCGGGTGGGCATCGCCTGTGCCGTCACGGTGCTCGCCTTCATTCTCGTCGCCTTCACGGCACCCTTGATCGCGAAGCTGTACGGAAAGGATCCCTATCAGCTCTACGGGCAGGACCGCGGGCTGCTGAACAGCTACGGCATTCCGCTGAAGCCCAACGGCGGCATCGACGGGGACTTCTGGTTCGGCGTCGAACCGAACCTGGGCCGCGATGTGTTCACGCTGCTGATCTACGGGATCCGGACCTCGCTGTTCATCTCGCTGGCGGTCACCGTGGTCTCGGTGGCCACCGGGGTGCTGATCGGCCTGGTCCAGGGCTATCTGCACGGCAAGGTCGACTACTTCCTGGGCCGGTTCTCTGACCTGATGCTGTCGTTCCCCCAGCAGTTGTTCTTCATCGCCTTCACCCCGGTGATCGTCGCGCTCTTCGTCTCGCCCCGGGACGAGGAGCCCACGTACGTGCGGATCGTGGCGCTGATCCTGGTGCAGTTCCTGCTCGGGTGGATGGTGGTGGGCCGACTGGTGCGGGCCCAGGTGCTTTCGCTGCGGGAGCGCGAGTTCATCGAGGCGGCCAGACTCAGCGGCGCCTCGAACTGGCGGATCATCCGCAAGGAAGTCCTGCCGAACATCTGGTCGACCGTCCTCGTTCAGGCCACACTCCTGCTTCCGGCCAATGTCACCGCGGAGGCGGGACTTTCCTTTCTGGGCGTCGGTATCCAGCCACCGACCCCGGACTGGGGGCTGCTTTTCCAGTCGGGCGCCTCGTACTTCGAGTCCGACGTCACCTTCATGTTCTTCCCCGGCATCGCGATGCTGATCTTCGTCGTCGCCTTCAACCTGCTCGGGGATTCGGTCCGGGACGCACTCGACCCCAAGACCGTCCGCTGAACCGTCCACATCCTGACAGGCAGGAATCAATGAGAATTCGCAAGGCGCGCTACGCCTCCGCGTTTCTGGCGGTGGGGGCTTTGACACTGTCTGCTGCATGCAGCAGCGGCGGGGCCGACGATGGAAAGAAACCCTCGGACGACGGCAAGAAAGCGTCGGTGCAGAACTTCGGCATCGGCACCAAGGCCGACTCCACCGGCCCGGCGGTGCCCGTCGAGGGCGCAAAGCCGGGGGGTACGGCCTATGACCTGGACCAGGCGGGCTTCGACTATCTGGACCCGGGCCAGCAGTACGTCAGCGACATGCTCTCGCTGCAGCTGCTCTACAACCGCTCGCTGACCGGCTACAAGATCGACGCCAAGACCGGAAAAACGATTCTGGTCGGCGACCTCGCCACCGACACCGGCACCTCGTCGGACGGCGCCAAGACCTGGACGTACACGCTCAAGGACAACCTGAAGTTCGAGGACGGCAGGCCGATCACGTCCAAGGACATCAAGTACGGCATCGAGCGGCTCTTCGCGGACTACCAGACGCAGGGCCCGCAGTACGTCCAGAAGTGGATGCTGGGCACCGACTACCGCAAGGCCTACAAGGGCCCGTACGACGGCAAGGAGCTGCCCGACACGGTCCTGGCGACGCCCAACGACAAGACCATCGTCTTCCACTTCAAGGACGCGCACGCGGACGCCCCGTACGCGATGTCGATGCCGAACGTGTCGCCGGTGCCGAAGGACAAGGACGACAAGCAGAAGTACAACAACCACCCGGTCGCCGCCGGCCCGTACAAGATCGCGGACTACAAGCCGGGCAAGTCGCTGTCGTTCGTGCGCAACACCAACTGGGACCCCAAGAGCGACCCGATCCGCAACGCCTACCCCGACAAGTGGGAGTTCCAGCTCGGGATCGGCGAGCCGGGCCTCACCAACCGGATGGCCGCGCAGTCCGGGCCCGACAAGTACGCCGTGAACATGTCCGGCTCCGCCGACCCGTCGAAGATGCAGACGCTGACGACTGACTCGCAGTACAAGTCGCGGACGGTCAACGAGTACCAGCCGTACGTCGAGGTCATGAACATCAACACCAAGCGGATCACCAACCCCAAGATCCGCCAGGCGATCATGTACGCCTTCCCGATGCAGCAGGTCCAGCAGGCCTTCGGCGGCGGCGCGCAGGGTGAGCTCGGCACCACGCTGATCAGCCCGACGGTGGCCGGCTGGGCGAAGTTCGACCCGTTCGGCAAGCTCGCCAAGCCCATGGGCGACCCCGAGAAGGCCAAGGAGCTCCTGAAGGAGGCCGGGGTCTCCACCCCGGTCAAGCTCTCCTACGCGTACGCCAACACCCCGCGCTGGCAGGCCGTCTCGCTGACCCTCCAGAAGGCGCTGGAGAAGGCCGGCTTCCAGGTGGAGCGCAAGGCCATCGACCCGACCTCGTACTACACGGTGGTCGGCAAGGTGAACACGCCGTACGACATCTACCGCACCGGCTGGGGCGCCGACTGGCCGAGCGCCTCGACCGTGGTGCCGCCGACCATGGACGGCCGCAACCTCCAGGACGGCACCAACAACTACGCGTTCCTGAACGACCCGAAGGTGAACTCCGAGATCGACCGCATCATGGCGCTCACCGACATCGGCAAGCAGAACGACGAGTGGCGCAAGCTCTCCGAGTACGTGCTGCAGACCGACACGTCGCAGATCCCGTTCATCTACGACAAGTACTTCAACCTGCACGGCGACGGCCTCGGCGGCGTCACTTACAACCAGGTCTTCGGCACCATCAACCCGAGCACCATCTTCGTGAAGCAGTAGCAGTGGCGGCCCGGTCCCCGGCCCGCCTCACGGGCCGGGGACCGCATACAGACGGAAGAGTCCGATGCTCCGTTTCCTTGTGCGACGACTGCTCGGCGCCGCGGTCATCCTGCTGCTGATCAGCGCCATTACGTACTTCCTCTTCTTCTTCCTGCCCTCCGACCCCGCGCTGCTCTCCTGCGGCAAGAACTGCGACCCGCAGAACGTCGCGCTGATCCGCAAGAACCTCGGACTCGACCATCCGATCTGGGTCCAGTACTGGCACTTCATGGTCGGCATCTTCGCCGGGCGCGACATGCCCGTCGGGCACTGCCCGGCGCCCTGCTTCGGCTACTCCTTCGCCGACCAGCAGCTGGTGTGGAGCACCATCTCCGACCGCTACCCCACGACGCTCTCGCTGGGCGTCGGCGGCGCCGCGATCTTCCTGACCGTCGGCGTCGGCCTCGGCCTCGTCTCCGCCTGGCAGCAGGGCAAGCTCTTCGACCGGATCGCGAGCGCGGCCTCGCTGCTCGGCCAGTCCGTGCAGATCTACTTCATCGGCCCGATCGCCATCCTGCTGCTCTCCACCAAGACGCACCTCTTCAACCGCGGCCAGGACCCCCACTGGACGAGCGACCCGGCCGCTTCCGTCTCGGGACTGCTGCTGCCCTGTCTGATCCTGTCGGTGATCTTCTGGTCCAACTACAGCCGCCAGACACGGTCGTTGATGGTCGAGCAGATGTCGGAGGACCATATCCGCGCGGCCCGCGCCAAGGGCATGAGCTCGCGCTACGTCTTCCTGCGGTACGCGCTGCGCGGCGCGATGGCCACCGTCATCACCATCTTCGGCGTCGACCTCAGCGCGGTGCTCGGCGGCGCGATCATCACCGAGGTGACCTTCGGGCTGCACGGCCTCGGCTCGCTGTCGGTGCAGGCCGTGCTCCGCAGCGACCTGCCGCTGGAGATGGCCGTGATGCTCATCGGCGCCACGATCATCGTCCTCTGCAACATCGTCGTCGACATGGCGTACGCCTTCATCGACCCGCGGATCCGGCTCTCCTGAGAGCGCGTCGACCCTCACGGTCCCGGAACCCCGGGACCCAGGAACCTCCGGAGGAGAACCGTCCGTGAGCACCCTCAGCCAGCCCGGGGCGAAGCCGGTCGCCGACGCGTCCCGCGGCTTCCTCTCGGTCCGTGACCTGTACGTCCACTTCGCCACCGAGGACGGCACCGTCAAGGCGGTCGACGGGCTCTCGTTCGACCTGGCGCGCGGCTCGACGCTGGGCATCGTCGGCGAGTCGGGCTCCGGCAAGTCCGTCACCAACCTCGCCGTCCTCGGCCTGCACAACCCGCGCAACACCACGATCCGGGGCGAGATCCTGCTCGACGGGCAGGAGCTGACCGGCGCCTCGGAGCGCCGGCTCGCCCAGCTGCGCGGCAAGAAGATGGCGATGATCTTCCAGGACTCACTGGCCGCGCTCTCGCCGTACTACACGGTGGGCCGCCAGATCGCCGAGCCGTACATGAAGCACATGGGCGCCTCCCGCAAGGAGGCCCGTGAGCGGGCGGTCCAGATGCTCACCAAGGTCGGCATCCCGCAGCCCAAGCTGCGGGTCGACGACTATCCGCACCAGTTCTCGGGCGGGATGCGCCAGCGCGCGATGATCGCGATGGCGCTGGTCTGCGACCCGGAGCTGATCATCGCGGACGAGCCGACGACCGCGCTCGACGTGACCGTCCAGGCGCAGATCCTCGACCTGCTCAAGGACCTCCAGCAGGAGACCGGCTCCGCGATCGTCATCATCACCCACGACCTCGGTGTGGTGGCGAAGACCGCGGACGACGTGATGGTGATGTACGCGGGCCGCTGTGTGGAGCGCGGCACGGTACGGGAGATCATGCGCACGCCCCGCCACCCCTACAGCTGGGGGCTGCTCGGCTCGATCCCCCGGCTCGACTCTCCCGTCGACCTGCCGCTGGTGCCGATCCCGGGGACACCGCCGAGCCTGCTGGCGCCGCCGCCGGGGTGCCCCTTCCATCCGCGGTGCGCCTTCCCGGACCAGGTCGCGGGGGGCGCGTGCCGCACCGCGCGGCCGGTGATCCCGGAGGACGAGCCGCACGGGGCCGCCTGTCATCTGACACCGGATCAGAAGTCCACCATCTTCGCCGAGCAGATCCGGCCGCGACTGCGCTGACCCGGTCGCTGTCCCTTTGCCGAGCAGCCGAGCAGCCGAGCAGCCGACCGGCCGACCGCCGACCAGGAGTCGAGAACACATCATGAGCGAACAGCTGAGCCTCACCAAGGTTCCGGGGCCCCGCGACCAGGGCGGCGAGGAGGGCCCGGAGCCGTCCGCCCCGCTGCTCGAAGTGGCCGGGCTCGTCAAGTACTTCCCGATCACCAGCGGACTCGTCCTCAGGCGCCATGTCGGGGACGTGCGCGCGGTGGACGGTGTCGACTTCACCATCGGGCAGGCCGAGAGCCTGGGCCTGGTGGGCGAGTCGGGGTGCGGCAAGTCGACCACGGGGCGGCTGATCACCCGGCTGCTCGAACCGACCCGGGGCACCATCACGTACGAGGGCCGGGACATCAGCCACGCCTCGCGCAAGGAGCTGGCGCCGATCCGGTCCGAGATCCAGATGATCTTCCAGGACCCGTTCGCCTCGCTCAACCCGCGCCAGACGGTCGGTGACATCATCGCCAACCCGATGGCCGTCAACGGCGTCAATCCGCCGGGCGGGCGCGAGAAGCGGGTACGGGAGCTGTTGGAGATCGTCGGCCTCAACCCCGAGCACTACAACCGGTTCCCGCACGAGTTCTCCGGCGGCCAGCGCCAACGCATCGGTGTGGCACGGGCGTTGGGGCTCAGGCCCCGGCTGATCGTGGCGGACGAGCCGGTCTCCGCGCTCGACGTGTCGATCCAGGCGCAGGTGGTCAACCTGCTCCAGAACCTCCAGCGGGAGATGGGGATCGCGTTCCTGTTCGTCGCCCACGACCTGGCGATCGTGCGGCACTTCTCGCAGCGGGTCGCCGTGATGTACCTGGGCCGCATCGTCGAGATCGGCGACCGGGCCTCCATCTACGACCGGCCCCGCCACCCGTACACGCACGCGCTCCTTTCCGCCGTGCCGGAGGCGGTGGTGGACGACGAGGGCGAGGGGCGCGAGCGGATCCGGCTCGCCGGTGACGTGCCGTCCCCGATCGACCCGCCGTCGGGGTGCCGGTTCCGTACGCGCTGCTGGAAGGCGCGGGAGCGCTGCGCGCTGGAAGTACCGGAACTGGTGCGGCTCGACGGCAACCGGGAGGGGCATCTGACCGCGTGCCACTTCCCCGAGGAACCGACGGTCGCGGCGCGGGGCGAGGATGTCGTGCTCGATCCCGCGCTTGCCGCGATCGAGGAGGCGACGGACACAGCCCATTGACCCGAGTTCGTAGTGCCTCCGCTCGGAGGCCGGGCCCGCGTCCGTACACCCCGTCACACCACGGACGCGGGCCTTGGCATGTGCGCGGCCCATTCGACCGCGGACCGTGCGTGGTTGCTCGCGCAGTTCCCCGCGCCCCTGGGAGGTACGGCCGAGGACGAAGGCAAAGCCGAGCACTCAAGGGG
>NZ_JBHWUR010000166.1:0-4326 GCF_042737755.1 Streptomyces sp. NPDC059994 | reverse complement strand
GCCCGGGGAACTACGCGACCAACCACAGACAGCCCGCAGCTTCAGGGGCCCGGGGAACTACGCGACCAACCACAGACAGCCCGCAGCTTCAGGGGCCCGGGGAACTACGCGACCAACCACAGACAGCCCGCAGCTTCAGGGGCGCGGGGAACTGCGCGAGCAGCCACATACGGCCCGCAGGCGAACACCGGGCCAAAAGGGGGCGCGGGGAACTGCGCGAGCAAGCCCCACCGGGCCCGCAGGCGAACCCCGGGCCAAAAAGGGCCGCGGGGAACTGCGCGACCAGCCCCCACCGGCCCGCAGGCGAACCCCGGGCGTCACTCCTGCGGCACCACCCTCTTCTCCTCCGCGAAGTGGCACGCCGACGGGTGGTGGGCCGGGCCGTCCAGGAGTTGGAAGACCGCCGGGACCGCCAGCTCCGGGACTTCCAGCGCGCAGCGCTCCCGCGCCTTCCAGCAGCGCGTGCGGAAGCGGCAGCCCGAGGGGATGTTCGCCGGGGACGGGACGTCGCCGGTCAGGATGATCCGTTCGCGGCGCTCGCGCGCGGCCGGGTCCGGCACCGGGACCGCCGAGAGCAGCGCCTGGGTGTACGGGTGCGTGGGGTGGTCGTAGATCTCGGCGTCCCGGCCGATCTCCACGATCCGGCCCAGGTACATCACCCCGACCCGGTCCGAGATGTGCCGCACGATCGACAGGTCGTGCGCGATGAAGACGTACGACAGGGAGAACTCGTTCTGGAGGCGTTCCAGGAGGTTGATGACCTGCGCCTGGACCGAGACGTCGAGCGCGGAGACCGGCTCGTCCGCCACGATGATCTCGGGCTGGAGGGCGAGGCCGCGGGCGATGCCGATGCGCTGGCGCTGACCGCCGGAGAACTGGTGCGGGTACCGGTTGATGTACTCCGGGTTGAGGCCCACCACGTCCAGCAGGTCCTGCACCTTGCGGCGCCGGTCGCCCTTGGGGGCGACCTCGGGGTGGATCTCGTACGGCTCACCGATGATGTCTGCGACCGTCATCCGCGGGTTCAGGGACGTGTACGGGTCCTGGAACACCATCTGGATGTTGCGGCGGACGGATCTGAGGGCCTTGCCGGACATGCTGGTGATGTCCTCGCCCTTGTAGGCGATCCGGCCCGCCGTCGGGCGCTCCAGGTTCACCAGCATCTTGGCGACCGTCGACTTGCCGCAGCCGGACTCGCCGACGATGCCCAGGGTCTCGCCGGCCGCCAGGTCGAAGGACACCCCGTCGACCGCCTTCACCGCGCCGACCTGTTTCTTGAAGAGGATGCCCTGGGTCAGCGGGTAGTGCTTGACCAGGTCGCGCACTTCCAGAATCGCCTCAGCCATTCAGGCACTCCTTCCAGAAGTGGCACGCGCTCCTGCGGCCCTCGGAGACGTGCGCCAGCGGCGGTACGTCCGTGCGGCACACGTCCTGCGCCATCGGGCAGCGCGGATGGAAGGCGCAGCCCGACGGGATGTGCATCAGATTGGGCGGCAGGCCCTTGATCGCGTACAGCTCCTGGCCCTTCTGGTCCAGGCGCGGGATCGAGTCGAGCAGGCCGCGCGTGTACGGGTGCGCGGGGGCCTTGTAGATCTCGTGGACCGGGGCCTCCTCGACGATCCGGCCCGCGTACATCACCGCGATCCGGTCCGCGACGTCCGCGACCACCCCGAGGTCGTGGGTGATCAGGATCAGCCCCATGTTCATCTCGCGCTGGAGCTCCGCGAGCAGGTCCATCACCTGGGCCTGGACGGTCACGTCGAGCGCGGTGGTCGGCTCGTCCGCGATGATCAGCGCGGGCTCCAGGGCCATCGCCATGGCGATCATGATGCGCTGGCGCATACCGCCGGAGAACTGGTGCGGATACTGCCCGACCCGCTCCTTGGCGGCCGGGATCCGCACCCGTTCCATCAGCTCCACCGCCTTGGCCTTGGCGTCGGCGCGGGACATCCCCTTGTGCACGGTGAACATCTCGGCGAGCTGCACGCCCACGCTCAGCACCGGGTTGAGCGAGGACAGCGCGTCCTGGAAGACCATCGCCATCCCGGAGCCGCGCACCTTGCGCCGCGCGTCCTCCTTGAGCTCCAGCAGGTCCTGGCCCTGGAAGACGATCTCGCCGCCGGTGATCCGGCCCGGCGGCATGTCCAGGATGCCCATCACGGCCTGCGCGGTCACCGACTTGCCGGAGCCGGACTCGCCGAGCACGGCCAGCGTCTCCCCGGCCGCCACCGAGTAGGTGACCCCGTTGACGGCCTTGGCGATCCCGTCCCTGGTCTTGAACTCGACCTGGAGGTCGCGCACTTCGAGCAGCATGGCGTCCAACTCCTCAGCGCAGCTTGGGGTCGAGGGCGTCGCGCACCGCGTCGCCGAGCATGATGAACGCGAGCACCGTGACCGCCAGCGCCCCGGCCGGCCACAGCAGCATGTGCGGCGCGTTGCGGATGTACGGGGAGGCGGCCGAGATGTCGATGCCCCAGGAGACGGACGGCGGCTTCAGCCCGACGCCGAGGTAGGAGAGCGTGGCTTCGAGGGAGATGTACGTACCGAGCGCGATGGTCGCCACGACGATCACCGGGGCCACCGCGTTGGGCGTGATGTGGCGCAGCAGCATCCGGGAGTTGGAGGCGCCGAGCGCGCGGGCCGCCTGGACGTAGTCGTTCTGTTTGGCGGTGATCACCGAGCCGCGCGCGATCCGGGCGATCTGCGGCCAGCCGAGCAGGATCATGAAGCCGATCACGGGCCAGACGGTGGTCGAGGTGACCACGGACAGGAACACCAGACCGCCGAGCACCACCGGGATGCCGAAGAAGATGTCGGTGATCCGGGAGAGCAGCGCGTCCCAGCCGCCGCCGAAGAACCCGGCGAGGCCGCCCAGGACCGAGCCGAAGAGCGCGACCCCGAGGGTGGTGCAGACGCCGACGGTGACCGAGGTCCTCGCCCCGTACACGGTCCGGGTGTAGACGTCGCAGCCCTGGCCGTCGTAGCCGAAGGGGTGGCCGGGCCGGGAGCCCAGCTGGGCCTTGGAGAGGTCGCACTTGAGCGGGTTGCCGGAGGCGATCAGGGACGGCCACAGCGAGATGACGACCAGGAAGAGGATGATCAGGCCGGAGATGATGAAGACGGGGTTGCGCCGCAGATCCCGCCAGGCGTCGCCCCAGAGGCTGCGGGGCTTGCCCGCGGGGCCGGTGCCTTCGGGGCCGCCCGGCGTCTTTTCGAGCGTCGCCCCCTCGCTGATCGCGAGGTCCATCGGGCCGCTGGTGCCGGTGGGGGCGATAGCTCCCTGGCCGACGCCGCCCGCGCCGGTCGCGGAGATCGCACCTTCGTCGAAGTCGGGCTCAGGCATAGCGGATCCTCGGGTCGAGTACGGCGTACAGGAGGTCGACGACGAGGTTCGCCACCAGGAACACCAGCACCAGAACGGTCACGAAGCCGACGACGGTCTGCGTGCTCTGGTGCAGGATGCCCTGGTAGAGCTGGTAGCCGACGCCGTGGATGTTGAAGATCCGCTCGGTCACGATCGCCCCGCCCATCAGGGCGCCCACGTCCGTACCGATGAAGGTGACCACCGGGATCAGCGAGTTGCGCAGCAGATGGCGGGTGATCACCCGGCGTCTGGGAAGGCCCTTCGCCACGGCGGTACGGACGTAGTCCGCGCGGGAGTTCTCCGCGATCGAGGTCCGGGTGAGCCGGGTGACGTACGCGAGCGAGACCGAGGCGAGGACCAGGCCGGGGATCAGGAGTTCGTTGAACGGCGCCTCCGGGGACACGGACGGCTTGATCCATCCCCACTCGACGCCGAGCAGCAGCTGGAGCACCAGACCGGTGACGAAGGTGGGGATCGCGATGACCACCAGGGTGAGGATCAGCACCGCGGTGTCGATGGGGCGGCCGCGCCGCAGCCCGGTGATCACGCCGAGGGTGATGCCGACGACGATCTCGAAGAGGATCGCGATGATCGTGAGCCGGATGGTGACGGGGAAGGCGGTCGCCATCAGCTCGGTGACCTTCTGGCCGTTGAACGCGGTCCCGAAGTCACCGGTGAACACGTTCCCCATGTACGTCACGTACTGCTGCCAGACCGGCTTGTCGAGGCCGAACTCCCGCTTGAGGCGGGAGGTGGTCGCCGGGTCGCAGGCCTTGTCGCCGCACAGCCCCGCGATGGGGTCACCCATGACGTTGACCATCAGGAAGATCAGCAGCGTGGCGCCGAAGAAGACCGGGATCATCTGCAGCAGACGCCGGATCACATAACGTCCCATGAACTGCTCCGAGGGTCTGGGAATCCGAGGGTCCGGGAAAAGGTGCGGCCCGGCGCGGGGTGCGCGC
>NZ_JBHWUR010000165.1:0-11265 GCF_042737755.1 Streptomyces sp. NPDC059994 | reverse complement strand
GAGTTGCCTGCGCGTCACGGCCACAGTCATACCGGGTTCCACCCCACGAAGAGGGTAGAACCCAGGAACTGATCACGACATCACACAGGCCCTAGCCGCACACCGCCCGGCCATCGAGGAGGCGTCTTGGCGGACCTCGTGGACACTTCCGCGCATTCGTCGCCGAGCGACGGCGGAAGCCGGGCGTTGCTGCCCACTCCGGTGGTGAAAGTGACGGTTTCCGTCGACGGGCTTCCCAGGAACCTGTGGCTCAAATTGGAGTCGCACGGTCCGCACGGCTCCGTGAAAGGCCGCACCGCGCTCGCCCTGTGGGAGGACATCGCGGGCCGGGTGGACCCGGGGGTCGGCATCATCGAGTCCACGTCGGGCAACCTGGGCCTCGCGCTCGCGGCGGTCACCGCCTCGCACGGGGTCCCGTTCACCGCGGTGGTGGATCCCCGGAGCAGTGCGTCGGTCGTGGCGGCCGTACGCGCCCTCGGCGGCAGGGTGGTCACCATAGACCGGCCGGACGGCTCCGGCGGGTATCTGCTCAGCCGGATCGCTTACATCCGGGAGCGGTTGCGGACCGAGCCCCGGCTGGTCTGGCCCGATCAGTACGCCAACCCGGCCAGCCCCCGGGTCCACGCCCGGGGGACGGCCCCCGAGCTGTGGGCCCAGACCATGGGGCGGCCGATGAGCGTCCTGGTGGCGGTCTCCACGGGTGGCACGCTGGCGGGCTTCCGCGACTATGCGGCCGCGATCCGGCCGGCCTGGGAACTGGTGGGCGTGGATGCGGCCGGCTCGGCGGCCCTCGGGGGCGCGGCCGGCCCACGAGTGCTCTCCGGTATCGGGGCGAGCCGGCCCTCCGCGTTCCTGCCCGGGGGACACCGGCCCACCGTGTCGGTCAGCCCCCGGGAGGCGGTCAGTGCCTGCCTGTGGCTGTCCGCGGCCACCGGCCTGGGGGTGGGCGGGAGTTCGGGCGCGTTGATCGCCGCGGCACTGCGGCTGTTCCGTACGGAGCCCCCGCGCCGGGAGGTTGCCTGTCTGTGTCCGGACGGCGCCGACCGCTACCTCGACACCGTGTACGCGGCGGAGTGGCGTGAGCGGCAGGGGCTGGAGCCGGTGCGGATCGCGCACGCGGTCGAGGCGACGGCGGTGGAGCACCGGCCGCCGCACGGCCGGCCGGCCGTGGAGGGCGTCCGGGAGGGGAGGGCGCGGTGACGCCGGCACAACGGTCACGGGATTGGTACGACAGGGCCGGGGTGCGCGACGGACCACGTCGCCGGCTGGGCGACGAACTGGCGGCCGGTCAGCTGTTCTTCCCGCCGCTGCTCATCCCGTACGGGGACCACCCGCTGGTCCTGGCCCTGCCCTGCCCGCGCCGCGCCGCGCCGCGCGGAAGTCTTCGCCCGTCATCTCTTTCAGCATCTGGGTTTCACCGCGCAGTTCGAGACGCGGGTGGTCCGTCTGCGGTTGCGCGCCGGCCTCCTCATGGACGAGCTGTGCCTGGAGCTGGAAGCCGCGGGCCCGTCCGCCGACCTCGTGCACCACGTCATCTCGCCCTTCGCCCTGGCGATGATCGGCGAGGTGATCGGCGTCCCCGCCGCGGACCGGCCTCGTGTCCGGGACTGGGCGCAGACAGTCCTGACAAGGGCCTCGGACGAGGCTCAGGCGCTACGGGCCGAGGAAGCCAAGCAAGCCGCCCGTGACTACTTCCGTCAACTGGCGGCACAGCGTCGTGCTGAGCCGCGGCAGGACGTGATGAGCACGATGGTGGCCGCCGTCAGTGCGGGACGGATCGATGAGGAAGAGCTTCTGGCCCTGGCCACCCTCATGGGCCTCAACGGCTGGCACGCGGTGTGCAACAACACGGCCAACATGATGTACGCCCTGCTCACCCAACGGCACCTGATGGAACGGCTGCAACGCCGGCCCGGTCTGATCCTGCCAGCGGTGGAGGAACTCTTCCGCTGGGTACCCCACAAGCACGGCGTCGGGCAGCCACGGATCGCCACCGAGGACGTGGAAGTAGGCGGTGTGCTCATCCGCGAGGGGGAGCTTGCTTAGAGCCCAGGCACCTCCTGACTCCCGCGCGGGCAGCTGTGCCGAGCCCCGGGGCGCCAGCAAAAGGGGGCACCGCAACGCGCCGCTGACCCCCGAGGGGCGCGGTGGTTGTGCCTGCGGATCCATGCCGGACGGCCGGTCCCGCACGTCGCGGCGGAGCCCGGATCTCCCGACGCTGCCCGGCCAAGTGGTACGCCCGATGGCGAGCGCACGGCCAGGACGGCCTGCTGGACCGCTCCTCGCGCCCGGTTACGAGCCCGGCCCGCACTGCGGAGCACATCGCCGACCTCGTGGAGGCTCCGCGGCGGCAGACCAAGCATGGGCCCGCCCGGCTCGCTGCCGATCTCCAGCGGCTGCGGGGTGTCACGGTCGTGCCCACCACCGTGCACCGCATCCTGGTCCGGCGAGGCCTCACCTCTCACACTGGGCGGACCAGCACTGAATGCTGCGGTACACCGCCGGCGGGTGGAGCGACGTACAGCTGGTGAACTCCGACAGCGGGCTGTTCCTGGCGGCCCGCGGGACCGGCACGGCCGCGCAGGCCGACTGCGACCACAACCGCGGCACACGCTGGGAAGACCAGCACGGGGCGCTCCTCTTCGACCCGAACGGAAACAGTCACTTCATGCTGTACAACCGCAACAGCAAGGACGCGGTGCGCTGCCTCGGGCAGGATGGGTTCCCATGACGGGTGGGAGAGGCAAGCTGTCAGAGCTGCTGCAACGCGCGGGGCTGGAAGTCGTGGGGGACTGGCGGACCGAGGACGTAGTGTCGCCCCAAGTCGCCTGGCGACCGGTCGTCTCGGGCAGTGCCGAGCCGACCGCGGCCGTACGGTTGGACGTGCCCGACCTGGTCGCCGAGCTCAACGCACTGTGGCACCGGCTCGCGGCCGACAACGGGCTCATCGGCGAGGACGGTGTATTCCTCATTCACGTCGCCGGCGGCTGGACGGACTGTCCGCCCCACTTCTGGACGCGGGTGAGGCTCACGGGTCGGTGGGACCTCGCCGGAGTCCTCGGCGAGCGGCCAGGGCAGCCGGAGTTCGTCACCCTCTCGGCGGACGGAAACACCCTGATCGGGGTGACCACCGAGGAGTACGAGGTCTGGCTCGTCACGCTGGACCGCGTCGGAGAGCGGCAGGAGGCAGCCGCGCAGGCGGCGGTCCGGGAAACCCCTCGGGAGCGGGACGCTGCCTGGGCGGCGCTGTTTCAGGGACCGGGGCCTTCAAAGAGACTGCGCGAGATGTGGGCACATGGGCTGGCCCTCAACCCGGCCACCCCCGATGACCTGCGCGTCGGCCTCCTGGGCTGGTCGCATTTCGTCCTGGCCCGCCAGGTGCCGACAGCGGTGGTCGAGGCGGCCATGGTCCACCCGGACCGGAACGTACGCCAGCTGCTGGCCGAGTTCCAGCCGCACATCACGCCCCAGCAGTGGGCTCGCCTGATCCTGGGCGAACAGGACGCCCGGTGCCGGCGGATCCTCACCATGCTCGCGGGCGAGCGGGGCGCCGAACTCACCGGAACCGCCTACGAGCAGCTCGCCGCGGACCCCTCCGCACGGGTCCGTAGAGTGACTGCTCGCCTTCCCGGACTGCCCGTACGCGTACTCACCACCCTCGCCGCCGACGCCGATCCGTCCGTACGGGCTGCGGCCTGCCCGGAGGCTTGGCCTCATCTGGACGGCCGGGCCCGGAAGGCGCTTCGCGACGACCCCGACGGCAAGGTCCGCGTCGTGGCGTTGATCCAGCACCACCTGGATCACCCGATGCCTCGATCGGTCTTCGGCTCCGAGGAACTCGCAGACTATGTGGTGCAGGTCTGTCTCCTGGAGCGCGGCCTCGCCGAACACCTGGCCCAGCACGGAGATCCCGCCCAACGCCGTTCCCTCGCGGGCAACCGGCGCCTGGACCCGGACCTGGTCGTGCTCCTCGCCCAGGACCCCGACGAATCCGTTCGCTTCGAGGTCTCCAAACGCCCCGAGCTCACCGAGAAACAGCGGGCGGCCATCGACATCGCCTTCGATCCGCACATCCACCACTCCCCGCTCAACTGGGTCATGGCGCTGCACGAGGATCCCGGCGCCGTGCGCCGCCTCGCCGCCTCTTCCCACCCCCTCGTACGCAGAAGCGTCGCCCGGGCCAGGCACCTACCGCCGGACGTCGTGGAACGCCTGGCCCGCGACGAGGACCATGTCGTGCAGCTCTTCCTCGCCGAGTCCTGCGACGACGCGCCCGCGGACATGCTGCTTCGGGTGTGGCAGTGGTGGACCGGCAGCCTCAGCACCCCCGGTCGCCCCTACAGCCACCCGAACTTCCCCCGCCGCGACCTGCTCCGCCACGCCGCCGACCCGAACCCGCGGATGCGTCGACTCGCCTTGGACGACCCGGAGTCGACGGCCGACCTGGTCGAGCGGTTCAGCCGGGACGCCGCCGAGGAAGTACGGTTCCGGGCCGCGACCGACCCCCGGCTGACGCCCGCGTCGGCCGTACGGCTGCTCGACGACCCGCACGGAAGCGTGCGTCACGCGGCTGCCCGGCACCCCGGACTGCCCGCACGGGTGCTGACCCGGCTGCTGCGGGACACCGACACCGCACAGACGGCGGCCCAGCACCCGGCGTTGCCGCTCCCCGTCATGGAACAGATGCTCCAGCGGATCCAGCACCCGGCCGGTGCCGCACCGGGGCCGTGAGCCGGTGTACCGAGGGCTGCAGTCCGCCGCACCGGCCTCTCCGAAGGGCTGGGACTGTGCCAAGGTCATCCGGGGTCGTCCAAGCAGGGCTTTCGTTGCCGTGCGGGCTGTCACGCTGATGCCGTCGTGGCTGGTGAGGGCGGTCCACCGCCTTCTCGGACTCCATCTGCTCCCGGAGAGAAGCCGCATGCGCATCAACGATCTGTCGCTGCGCGGACGCAACCTGGTACGGCTCCTGGTCATGGCCATATCCGTACTCGGCCTGGGCGCCGTGTCGATCAGCACGAGTACCGCCGCCGTCCACACGCAGGCATGCGGCGCTCCCTATCCCATGCCGGGGGAGCGCAAGGTCCAAGTCGACAGGTCGCATGCCGCATGGGTCTACCTGGTGTACGACCCTTGCAAGTACTCGACGTACGCAGTGATCAGCGCCTCTGGGCTGGGCGGCACATCAGCGTGGTGGCTCGCGGTCGACCTGGTCGACCAGAACGGAGTTGCCTACTACCACGGAGACACCCGTGGGTACGGCCACGAAGACCACGCCCAGACCCTTGACCTCACGTTGGACCACACGGGCGGCGCCAAGAAGTACCAGGTCCGCGCCTGGTTCCGGAACCAGTCCGGCTGCAGCGTGTTCTTCGACTCCGACTGGCACGCCTACAGCGACGGAAGCAACCAGGGCGGCGGCTGGGACACCAGCTGCTGACAGAGCACCCGAAGGAGAACGTGGGCCGGCCTCAAGGACCGGCCCACACCCACGCGGTGACTCTTCGACACGTTCTGACGCCTCCGCCACAGGACGGCGGCCCGCTTCTGTTCATCGAGGTCTTCGAATGCCACCTCCGCCCGTGTGGCCGGTGTTCCACCACATCGGCGTCAACTCGGCGACAGGCACCCGGAGCCCCGGGCGGGCTTCCGCCTACGACACCGCTCGGGAAACCACGGCCGCCGCGTCCGCGATCAGTTTGTTGTCGTAGTCGGCGTCCTGAGTCCCGCGGTTCGACAGGATCGCCATGACGAGGGGCGCCGCGTCGGGGGGCCACACCACGGCGATGTCGTTGCGGATGCCGTAGACGCCGCCCGCGCCGGTCTTGTCGCCGACCGTCCAGCCCTTGGGGACTCCGGCCCGGATGAGCTCGTCTCCGGTGGTGTTGGTCCGCAGCCAGCGCGTCAGCTGGGCGCGTTCGGCTGTGCCGAGGCGGTTGCCGAGGACGAACGCGCGCAGGTCCTGGGCCAGTGCGCGGGGCGTGGTGGTGTCCCGTACGGTGCCGGGGGCCCACTGGTTCAGCTCCGGCTCGCGGCGCTCGACGCGGGTCACCGCATCGCCCGTCTCCCTGAGGGCGTTCTCCAGCCCTTTGGGTCCGCCGAGCGCGTCGAACAGCAGGTTCCCGGCCGCGTTGTCGCTGTAGCGCACGGCGGCGTCGCACAGCTCGCCCAACGTCATTCCGGTTTCGACGTGCTTTTCGGTGACGGGCGAGTTGGCCACCAGATCGTCCTTGGAGTAATGGATCACCTTGGTCATGCCGTCCAGGGAGTACTTCCGCAGGACGGCCCCGGCTGCGAGTGCCTTGAACGTGGAGGCGTAGGCGAAACGTTCGCCGTCGCGGTAGGCCACCTCGCGCCCGTCGCCGGTGTTCACCGCGTACACCCCGAGCCGTGAACCGTACTTGCGCTCCAGCTCCTTGAAATCGGCCACGGGCGGTTTCGCGTTCGTCTGCGGCCGAGTCGTCCCGGTGGGCGGCGCCGGTGACGACGCCTGGCCGCCGGCCTGTGTGCAGGCCACCAGAGGAAGAGTGGCGAGCAGGGCGAGCCCGCCCAGCGCGGTACGTCGTCCGCGTGAGTACTGCATGGTCCAACCTCCGGGTGCTGCCGGGGAAATCGGTGCTTATCAGGGATGAAAGGCACATGCCCCGATCTTGCCCGCGGAACCCGATCACCGTCCCTCCCGCACGGTGGCGCAGGTCAGCAACCGAGAGGCGGTGAGGTGTTCGCGCTTCGAGGGTGGACGGGACCCTGGGTGTGCCGGCACAGGGCAGCCACCGAGACCCGGCCCCGGGAGCGTCCCCTGACCCGGATCACCGGGGTGTGGCACCCGTCGGGACCAGGTGCGGGAAGTAGACGATGTGTCCATCTCCCAGGCCCGGGTCGACTTCGCCAACGGCCAGGCCCGCAAGCGCGGTGCGGACGACAAGGTGCGCTACCCGGCGTGACTCCGTCGCCCGGGTCACCTTCCCGATTGCTGCGCGGCGCAGCGATTTGAGCTATCATCTGCGTAACGCAATTAATGCTTCACGCAGCTATATACCCTATGGGGGAACCATGCTCACCATCGCCGTCACCGGAGCCACCGGAGCCCAGGGCGGGGCCACCGCCCGCGCCCTGCTGGCAGCCGGCCACCAGGTACGCGCGCTCACCCGCCAGCCCGACTCACCTGCCGCCGACGCCCTGCGCAGCCTCGGTGCCGAGGTACGCCACGCCGACTTCGACAATGCTCCCTCGTTGGAGGCCGCCCTCACCGGAGCGGACTCCCTCTTCGCGGTCACCACCCCGTTCGGCACCGACACCGCCACCGAAATCCGACAGGGCAAGGCCCTCGTCGACGCGGCGGCACTGGCCCGTCTCGGACACATCGTGTTCACCTCCGCCGCCCACGCCGACCGGGACACCGGCGTCCCGCATTACCAGAGCAAGCACCTGGTCGAGCAGCACCTGCGCGCGGCCCAGGTGCCCTGGACCGTGATCGCCCCGGCCGCGTTCATGGACAACTACGCCGGCGGCTGGACCCTCGACGGGCTGCGCGAGGGCACCTTCGCCTGGCCCATGCCTGCCCACCAGCCCCTCACGCTCATCCCCGCCGCCGACATCGGCGCCTTCGCCGCGCTGGTCCTCCAGCGCCGTGACGACTTCGCCGGCCACCGCATCGACATCGCCTCCGACGAGCGCACTCCCGCACAGATGGCGGAGATCCTCGCCACCGCGATCGGTTGCCCGGTCACCCACCAGGAAGTACCCCTGGCCTACGTCCGGACCCGATCGGCTGACCTGGCAGCCATGTTCGAGTACTTCACCACCGTCGGCCTCGACGTCGACGTCACCGGGCTACGCCGCGACTACCCCGAAGTGGGCTGGCACAGCTTCACCGACTGGGCCGTCGCCCAGGACTGGCCCGCCCTCCTGTCCCACACCCCCACGCCTCGGTGACATCCTCCACCCGTACCGCCGTGCCGGTGGAGGCAACCCACCACGCCTGCCCGGACGAGGCAGGGAACACGGCCACCACTGAAAGAACACAGTCATGAAACCGATCGGCTACTGGCTCAACCGCACCGACAAGGCCCTCACCTGCTACATGAACGGCATGCTGGAGGAGTTCGGCCTCACACGGATCGCCTGGCAGGTTCTCAACGTCATCCAGGACACCCCCGAGGCCACCGACACCGAGGTTCTGTCGGCCCTCGCCGCCAACGCCGACATCTCCACGCTGACCGCAGCCATCGGCACCGTGCTCTCCGACGGCTGGGCCCACCGTCCCGTGCCAGGCCGGCTCGCCCTTACACCTGGTGGTCGCCGGCACCTCGCCGACGTGGCTGTACGCGTCGACGCGTTCCGCGAGCTGTCCACGACCGGCGTCTCCCTGGACGAGTACCGCACAGCCGTCCAAGTCCTGGAACGCATGAGCCACAACCTTGAGACGGCGACGATCACCGGCGGACGTCTGCGCTGACCTCCCAACCAGCGCTGGCGCACTGACGGCTTGAGGCCGCCGCCGTGCGCTCAGCGCGTCTGCGCTGTCCGCTGTCGTGCGTAACCGATCGCGGCGAGCGTCAGCGCCAGTCCGCCGGTGAAGTAGAGCTCCACCCGGGTCCCGGAGCCAAGGGCCCAGAACGCCTTGAGTGCGGCCGGCTCGGCGCGCGGGCCTGCGACCTCTGTCGTCCAGGCTGTCTGGGGCGTGACGTGCAAGGCTCGGGAATTCGCAGCTCCGCTCGGCGTCAGGAACTACTGTCGTGAGCATGGTCGAACATGATGCCCTCGGTGTTACTCGCGAGGCCTACGACGCTGCTGCCGCCACCTATGCGCAGCTGTTCCGCGACACGCTGCGTGGCAGTCCCCTGGACCGTGCGATCTTGGGTGCCTTCGCCGAGGCCGTACGCGCGAAGGGGGACGGTCGGGTCGCGGACCTGGGGTGTGGGCCTGGCCATATCACCGCCTATCTGGACGAGTTGGGGCTGGTGGCGTCTGGTGTTGATGCCTCTCCTGCGATGATCAAGTTGGCTCGACAGGCCTATCCGGGCCTGCGGTTCGACGTGGGCTCGATGGCCGCGTTGAACATCGCTGACGGCGTGCTGGGCGGCGTACTCTCTCGCTGGTCAATCATCCATACGCCGCCGCAGGAACTCCCCGCCATCCTGGGGGAGTTCCATCGTGTGCTGGCACCTGGCGGCCACCTTCTGGTCGGCTTTTCGGCAAGCGACGACCCCTCTCACCCGACGCAGGTCTTCGATCACACCGTCGCGCCGGCCTATCGGTGGTGGCCTGATCACCTCGCCGCGATGCTGCGTGAGTCCGGGTTGGCCGAGGTGGCCCGGATGGTTCGCGAGCCTCAGCCCACTGACCGGCGGCAGTTCCAGGAGGTTCAACTGCTCGCCCGTAAAGCCTAGGCAGGGCTGTCTGAGCGAACGCGTGACCGCATCCGACCTGCTGGACGGGGAGCCGTCCGGCTCCAGGCGGCGGCTCACGCTCAGGGCGCACTGCCCGCGGCAGGGCGCAGGGCCGGAACGGATGGCGTCGGTCCTGAACATGCGCCGGAAGCCGAGCGCGACCGTGCCGGGGGCCGCTGAATTCCCCGCGCAGTACGTCGGACATCGCCAAGGAGCTGGGCATCAGCAAGTCCTCCGCCTCCGAGCACGCCAAGGCCCTCCGGGACGCCCGCCTCATCGCCACCCAGCGCGACGGCAAGGCCGTTTGGCGCTGCTGCACACCGCTCGGCCTGGAACCGCCGCGAGGCACCGCCGGGTGAGCGATCGGCGCGGCCGGGCGCGCCCGGAGGGGCGTCTCGCTCGCCGCGGGAGGACCTGTCGGGGTGACGCGGCGGCCTTGGGTACGGCGGGTACGGCGGCCGCTGCAACCCGTGCCGGGAGGCAGGGGTGAGCAGCGCCCGAGACGTCCTGCGGCGCCGAGCTGGAGCACCAGCCCGGTTACCCGCCGAACACGCCAGAAGCTGTCAGCCCGAACTCTTCTGCCGACACCAGGGCGAACAAGGGAGCGGGAGCTCGGCGCCGCCTTCGTCGCCGGGGACCGACCGGTACCCGGCCGGGCGAGTGGCACGTGCACAGTCAAGCCCCCGGCCCGAAGGGTGAGTTCCCGGCGAAGTGCCGCAGCAGCCAGGCTGTTTCCCCTAAGGTCGGACCTACAGCGGCGGCTGTCCGCCCACGGGGAGTGGGGCGCGGACGTCAGGAGCGGCAGGGGGCGGTGGCAAGCGGCCTCCGCGCGCGTGCCGGAGCGAGGGGACTGGCGTGAACGGAGGCGAAGCGGGCCGTCGGAGCACGGATGCGGGGCGCCGCTACCTGGTGTCCATCGGTGTCTCCCAGTACCGTTCACCGCGCCTGCCGGACCTTCCCGGCGCCGGGGCGGACGCGGAACGTGTGGCCGGCCTGCTCGCGGACTTCGGGTACGAGCGCGTCCTTTTCGAACTCGGGACCTCTCCCACCGTCGAACAGCTGCGGTCCGGTGTGGTGCGCTGGACCAGGGAAGCCCGGCTCGGGCCGGACGACGTGCTGGTCGTGTACTTCGCCGGCCACGGCTCCGGCGACGGGCCGCGTCTCCATCTGCTCGCTTCCGACAGCGAACCGGGGCGCGCGTACACGTCACTGGCCGCCGACGACCTCACTGCCATGATCGCCGACAGCGGTGTGGGAAGCATCCTGACCGTTCTCGACGTGTGCGCGGCGGAAGCCGGTGACCACGCGGCGGCCGGATGGGCTGTTCCCCACGTTCACACGCAGCTCCAGGACGGCGCGTACCACCTGGTCACGTACAGCCGGAACACCGACGGCGCCGTGTCCCTGGTGGACGCCTGGACGTACGCGCTCACCCACCCGTACGCCGGGCCGCGGCAGCGCTACCTCCCCGTCGCCGACGTGTTCAAGGCCGTGCACCGCCACCTCACGGACTACGGGACAACTGGCGGACCCTTCTACGCGGGACACCGGACGGCGGAGACGGAGGGCTTCTTCCCGAACCACCGATACGTGCCGGACCTGCCGCGCGACACCTTCGACCCTGTGGGTGTGGCCCGGCTGCGGCACGAGCACCGCGACCACTTCGAGCCGCGCGGCCGTGGCGTCGCGCACGCCGCCGAGCCGGGTGACTTCTTCGTGGGGCGGACGAACGCCCTGGCCCGGATCGCCTCCTGGGTGCGGGCGGCGCCCGGGGCGACGGGGGCACCGCTGGCGGGGACCGGCGCGCCGGGGTCCGGCAAGACCCCCCGCCTGGGCCGCGTCCTGGCCCAGACCCACCCCGGCCGCCCCGCGAGGA
>NZ_JBHWUR010000164.1:0-11310 GCF_042737755.1 Streptomyces sp. NPDC059994 | reverse complement strand
GGCCGAGAGCCCGGGCGGCCCCGCTGCATGTTCACCCGCTTCACCGCTCGCGTCACGCGGCCTCGCCCGGCGCCGGGCACATCGCCTCGTCGCGCAGGCGGGTGCAGCACTGACGCAGCAGACGGCACACGTGCATCTGGGAGATGCCGAGTTCGAGGCCGATGTTCTTCTGCGTCATGCCCTGGAAGTAGCGCAGATAGAGGATCTTCCGGTCGCGGGCGGGGAGTTCACGCAGACCGGGCTTGAGGGACTCGCGGTCGATCAGCGTGTCGAGCGCCGGGTCCTCGGAGCCGAGGGTGTCGGCCAGCGTGTAGGGGCTCTGCGCGTCGGCCTGTTCGGCGTCCAGGGACATGGCGCGGAAGCTGTCGATGGCCTCCAGGCCGTCCCGTACGTCCGTCTCGCTCAGGCCGGTGTGTTCCGCCACTTCCCGGACGGTCGGTTCGCCGATTCCGGCGGACTGCAGCTCGTGGCGGGCCGTGCGGACGCGATTGCGGAGTTCCTGGACGCGGCGCGGCACATGGAGGGTCCACATATGGTCGCGGAAGTGGCGCTTGATCTCGCCGGTGATGGTGGGAACGGCATAGCCGACGAACGGCGTGCCGAGGACGGGATCGAAGCCGTCGACGGCTTTGAGCAGACCGACGGCGGCGACCTGGCGGAGATCCTCCGCGGATTCACCGCGGTCGTGGAAACGCACGGCGAGCCGTTGCGACAGGGGAAGCCAGGAATTCACCAACTCTTCGCGCAGTGCTGCCCGTTCGGGCCCGTCCGGCAGTGCGGCGAGCCGTACGAACGCTTCATCGGTATCCGGTGTGTCGTCATACGTGCGGCGATTGGCGCAGCGAGTGGACATGACTTGCGCTCCTTGGGCGACAAAGGGTTCACCGCCGAAAGGAATGGGGCGCAGGGCCGGGACACGGGTCCCCGGCACCGCCCATTCCGGGGCAGCGTATTTCCACTGAAACGGGCCGTATGCATGCGGCGGAGCGGAATTCGGAGAACTTCGTGGCGTGTGCGAGGGATGACTTTGGGTGTGAGGCCGTGTGAATGCCGGGGCGGTCTCCGCACCCGTCTCCGCCACGGGGGCGACGCCGCTGCCCGGAGCTGGTTAGATCGAGCCAGGCGCGATCCCGGCGCGGATCGCGGAGGCGGCCCCGCAGGGCAGAGGGAGACACGATGGGCACGGCCAAAAGGACGGGCGGTGAGTCGCCCGCGCCGCGGAGTGGCGGGAACCACGATCTGCTCCGGGTGCACGGCGCGCGCGTGAACAACCTCAAGGACGTCAGCGTCGAGATCCCCAAGCGCCGGCTGACGGTGTTCACCGGCGTCTCCGGCTCCGGCAAGAGCTCGCTGGTGTTCGACACGATCGCCGCGGAGTCGCAGCGGCTGATCAACGAGACGTACAGCGCCTTCGTCCAGGGCTTCATGCCCAATCTGGCGCGGCCCGAGGTCGACGTCCTCGAAGGGCTGACGACCGCGATCATCGTCGACCAGCAGCGGATGGGCGCCGACCCCCGCTCCACCGTCGGCACCGCCACGGACGCCAACGCGATGCTGCGCATCCTCTTCAGCAGGCTCGGGCAGCCGCACATCGGCTCGCCCAACGCGTTCGCCTTCAACGTCCCCTCGGTCCGGGCGAGCGGCGCGATCACGGTCGAGCGCGGGGCCGGCAGGACCAAGGCCGTGACGGCGACCTTCAACCGCACCGGCGGTATGTGTACGCGCTGCGAAGGCCGGGGCTCGGTCACCGACATCGACCTCACCCAGCTCTACGACGACTCCAAGTCGATCGCCGAGGGCGCGTTCACCATCCCCGGCTGGAAGTCGGACAGCTTCTGGACCGTGCGGGTCTACGCCGAGTCGGGCCTCCTCGATCCGGACAAGCCGATCCGCAGGTTCACCAAGAGGGAGATGCAGGACTTCCTCTACCGGGAGCCGACCAAGGTCAAGGTCGAGGGCGTCAACCTCACCTACGAGGGGCTGATCCCGAAGATCCAGAAGTCGATGCTCTCCAAGGACCGGGAGGCGATGCAGCCGCACATCCGGGAGTTCGTCGACCGGGCGGTCACCTTCACCACCTGCCCCGAGTGCGGCGGCACCCGCCTCAGCGAGGCGGCCCGGTCGTCGAAGATCGAGGGGATCAGCATCGCCGACGCCTGCGCGATGCAGATCAGCGACCTGGCCGAATGGGTCCGTGGCCTCGACGAGCCTTCCCCAAGCTCTTCGAGCAGGGGATACGCCAAGGTGGCGCCGCTCCTGGCGACCCTGCGACGGACGCTCGACTCGTTCGTGGAGATCGGCCTCGGCTATCTCGCCCTTGAGCGGCCGTCGGGCACGCTGTCGGGCGGCGAGGCCCAGCGGGTCAAGATGATCCGCCACCTCGGTTCCTCGCTCACCGACGTCACGTACGTCTTCGACGAGCCCACCACGGGGCTGCACCCCCATGACATCCAGCGGATGAACGAGCTGCTGCTGCGGTTGCGCGACAAGGGCAACACGGTGCTCGTGGTGGAGCACAAACCGCAGACCATCGCGATCGCCGACCACGTCGTCGATCTCGGCCCCGGTGCGGGGCAGGCGGGCGGCACCGTCTGCTTCGAGGGCACCGTCGAGGGGCTGCGGGCGGGTGACACCGTCACCGGCCGGCATCTCGACGACCGCGCCGCCCTCAAGGAGAAGGTGCGCACACCCGGCGGCGCGCTGGAGATCCGTGGCGCGACCGCGCACAACCTGCGCGGAGTCGACGTCGACCTGCCGTTGGGCGTGCTCTGCGTGGTCACCGGTGTGGCGGGCTCCGGCAAGAGCTCTCTGGTCCACGGCTCGATCCCGCCCGGCGCGGGCGTGGTCTCGGTCGACCAGGGAGCCATCAAGGGCTCCCGGCGCAGCAACCCCGCCACGTACACCGGGCTGCTCGACCCGATCCGCAAGGCGTTCGCCAAGGCCAACGGTGTGAAGCCGGCGCTGTTCAGCGCCAACTCCGAGGGTGCCTGCCCCAGTTGCAACGGCGCCGGGGTCATCTACACCGACCTGGCGATGATGGCCGGCGTCGCCACCACCTGCGAGGAGTGCGAGGGGAAGCGGTTCGAGGCATCGGTCCTCGACCACCACCTCGGCGGCCGCGACATCAGCGAGGTGCTGGCGATGCCGGTGAGCGAGGCGGAGGAGTTCTTCGCCGACGGCGAGGCGCGTACGCCGGCCGCGCACAAGATCCTCACCCGGCTCTCCGACGTCGGGCTCGGCTACCTCACCCTCGGCCAGCCGCTCACCACCCTGTCCGGCGGCGAGCGGCAGCGGCTCAGACTGGCCACCCATATGGCCGAGAAGGGCGGCGACCGCCTTGTCTACGTACTCGACGAGCCGACCACCGGCCTCCACCTCGCCGACGTCGAGCAGCTGCTCGGCCTGCTCGACCGGCTCGTCGACTCCGGCAAGTCGGTCATCGTCGTCGAACACCACCCGGCGGTCATGGCGCACGCCGACTGGATCGTGGACCTCGGCCCCGGCGCGGGCCACGACGGCGGCCGGATCGTCTTCGAGGGCACCCCCGCCGACCTGGTCGCCGCCCGCTCCACCCTTACGGGCGAGCACCTCGCGCGGTACGTCGGCGCGTGAACCCCGCCCTCCTGGACACCGTACGGCCGGAACGGGAGCCGGAGCGCTAGGTCCTGACGCTCTGGCTCGTGACCAGGTCGATCACCGCCGGAATGCCGCCTTCCGTGAAGGCCCGGTGCTGCCGGTCGGCGCCGGTTCCCCGGCGCAGGAGGCGCTGCATCAGGGAGTTCACCTCAAGCCCGTCGCCCGCCGCCTCCAGGGCGGGGCCGATGTGCCGGGCCAGCTGGCACAGCACGTCGCCGCAGCTGCGCCGCTGCCCGGCGGGGTCGAGAAGCACCCCGTTCAGCCCTTCCCGGGCGGCGCGCCAGGTCGCGGCCTGGAGCAGTTCGAGGGGGCATTCCGGTACGGGGTCGCCGTCCTTGTGCTCCCGGATGGCGGTGGCGACCAGGGCGCGGATGATCCCGGCGAGCATCACCGCCTCGTCGACCCGCACCTGCACGTCCAGACAGCGCACCTCGATGGTCGGATAGCGCTCGGAGAGGCGTGCGTGCCAGTAGAACTGCCCGCTGTCGCTGACCGCCCCGGCGGTGATGAGGGCTTCCGTGCGGGTCTCGTAGTCGTCGAGGTCGGCGAAGCGCGGTGGGGGGCCGCTGACGGGCCAGCGGCTGAAGACGAGGGTGCGCCAACTGGCGAATCCCGTGTCGCGGCCGTGCCACAGCGGTGAGTTCGCCGACATGGCGAGCAGGGTGGGAAGCCAGACGCGGATCCGGTTGAGGACGGCGACGCCGACTTCCCGGTCGGGTACTCCGACGTGCACGTGCATGCCGTTGATCAGCTGCTCGTCGACCAGCTGCCCCGCGTTCGTCTGCATCGCCAGATAGCGGGGCCGTGGAGTGACCGGGACGGGGCCCGCGCCGTTGACGGGGGCGGCCCCCACGGCGGCGACCCGGCAGCCCAGCTGCTCCGCCGCGGTCCCCACCGTGTGCCGCAGGCGCACCAGATGGTTGCCGAGCTCCCCCAGGGCCAGGCAGACCGGGGTCGCGACCTCCAGCTGGGCCTGGAGCAGCTCCAGCTGTACCTCCGGCCCGTCGACCGTATCCGGCCCGGTCAGCGCCCGTACCTCTTCCGAACGGGGCAGGGGCCGGCCGGTCACGGGGTCCACCAGCAAATACTCTTCTTCGACCCCAAAGGTGAGCATGAGAGGTGGTTACCCGCGTCCGGACCACCCGAACCGGTGTGCGTTTGCGCCAGTCGGCCGGTACGGGCCAGGGCGGCGCCGTACGACCAGGCGGGCGGAGCAGCGGGACGGGCCGCCGAGATGCCGGAGGGCGTCGGCTGTACGAGGGTGGAGACGCCGCCGACGCGTCAGACGGAGGAGCCGTGAGCATGGAAGCAAGCGATGGCCCGCGTGAGCACGACGATGGCCCGCGTGAGCACAGCCCCGAGCCAGGCTCCGAACCGGCCGACCGGGGCGGGGCGCTCCCGCCGACGCACTCGCGCGTGACCCTGCGGGTGAACGACGCCGTCCATGTCATCGAGATCGACCACCGCACCACGCTGCTCGACCTGCTGCGCGAGCACCTCGCCCTCACCGGGTCGAAGAAGGGCTGCGACCAGGGCCAGTGCGGGGCGTGCACCGTGCTCGTCGACGGCAGACGGGTCAACAGCTGTCTGCTGCTGGCGGTCGCGCAGGAGGGACGCCAGGTCGTCACCATTGAGGGGCTCGCCGATATGGTGGGCACGGACGGCGATCTGCATCCTCTGCAACAGGCGTTCCTGGACCGGGACGCGCTCCAGTGCGGCTACTGCACACCGGGGCAGCTCTGCTCGGCCGTGGGCATGCTGGACGAGGCCAGATCCGGTCAGCCGTCGGTCGTCACCGACACCGGACGGCCGACCGGCGCCCCCGTGCGGCTGACCGCCGAGGAGATCCGGGAGCGGCTGAGCGGCAACCTGTGCCGCTGCGGGGCGTATCCGCACATCGTGGAGGCCGTGCAGGAAGTGGTCGTCCGGGACGCGGCCGTGCGGGAGGTTACCGCGTGAAGCCGATGACCTATGTGAGGGCCGGGACCGTCGCGGAGGCGGCAGCCGCCCACGCGGGCCGCCCGGAGGCCCGGTACCTGGCCGGCGGCACCAACCTCGTCGATCTGATGAAGCTCGGCGTGGAACGGCCCGACGTGCTCATCGACATCACACGGCTGCCGCTCGACCAGGTGGAGGAGTTGCCCGACGGCGGGCTGCGGCTCGGCGCGACCGTGCGCAACACCGAGCTCGCCGCGCATCCGCTGGTCCGCGAGCGGTATCCGGTGCTGTCGCAGGCGGTGCTCAGCGGCGCCTCGGGCCAGCTGCGCAATGTGGCCACCACGGCGGGAAACCTCCTCCAGCGCACCCGCTGCGCCTACTTCCAGGACCTGTCCAAGCCGTGCAACAAACGGGTGCCGGGCAGCGGCTGCGGCGCCCTGGACGGCGTCAACCGCGACCACGCGGTGCTCGGCCACTCGGAACACTGCGTGGCCACCCACCCCTCCGACCTGGCCGTGGCGCTTGCGGCCCTCGACGCGGTGGTCGAGTTGGCGAGGCCCGGCGGCGGCCGGACGGTCGAGTTGACCGAATTCCACCGGCTGCCGCAGGACAGCCCCGACCAGGACACCGTGATCCGCCCCGGCGAGCTCATCACCGGGGTGCTGCTGCCGCCCCTGCCCGACGGCGCCGTCTCGCGCTACCGCAAGGCGCGGGACCGGGCGTCGTACGCCTTCGCGCTCGCCTCCGTCGCCGCCGCCGTCCAGGTGGAGGGCGGAGTGGTCCGGCACATCGGGGTCGCGTTCGGCGGCCTGGCCCACCGCCCGTGGCGCGCCCGGCGGACGGAGGCCGCGCTACTGGGCAGCGCACCCACCCCCGAGGCGGTCGCCCAGGCCGTGGAGGCCGAGCTCGCCGCCGCCGTCCCGCTGCGCGACAACGCGTACAAGGTGTCGCTCGCCCGCGACCTTGCCCGCGAAGTGCTCGGCTCGCTGATCGCCAGGTCCTGAACACCCCGAGAGGAGAACCGCCGTGGGACCGTCCCCGAGCGCCCTGGGCGCGCCCGTCGAGCGCCGGGAAGGCCGCGCGAAGGTGACCGGCGCCGCCAAGTACGCCACGGAGTACGCGCCGCCCGGCCGGGTGCACGCCTGGCCGGTGCCCGCCACCGTGGCGCGCGGCAAGGTCGTCTCCCTGGATGTCTCGGCCGCACTCACGCTGCCCGGTGTGCTGGCCGTCCTCACCCCGGACTCCGCCGCCCGTCTCGCCGACGCGGGCGATCCGACCCTGGCCGTGCTCCAGGACTCCCAGGTGCCGCACCACGGCTGGCCGGTCGCCCTGGCCGTCGCCGAGACCCTGGAGACGGCACGGGCCGCCGCCGGAGCGGTACGGGTGCGCTACGCGAGCGAGCCGCACGACGTGACCCTGACCAGGGACCACCCGGAGGCCTACAGTCCAGAGGAGGTCAACGGGGGCCATCCGGGGGAGCGTCGGCAGGGCGATCCGGAGGGCGCGTTCGCCGAAGCGGCGGTCCGGGTGGACGTGTCGTACGCGGTGCCCCCGCTGCACAACCACCCCATGGAGCCGCACGGGGCGACCGCGCTCTGGCAGGACGACGCGCTCACGGTGTTCGACTCCAGCCAGGGCGGCGACACCGTGCGCGCCGTCCTGGCGAAGCTCTTCGCCCTGCCGGAGGAACGGGTGAGCGTCGTCTGCGAGCACGTCGGCGGCGGCTTCGGCTCCAAAGGCACACCCCGCCCCCATGTCGTCCTCGCCGCACTGGCCGCCCGGCACGTCGGACGGCCGGTCCAACTCGCCCTGCCCAGACGTGAGTTGACGGAGCTGGTCGGTCATCGGGCCCCGACCCTGCACCGCGTCCGGCTCGGTGCCCGGCCCGACGGCACCCTCACCTCGCTGATCCACGAGGTCACCACGCACACCTCGCGGGTCAAGGAGTTCGTCGAGCAGGCGGCGGTGCCCGCCCGCGTGATGTACGCCAGCGGGAGCAGCCGCACGAGCCACCGGGCGGTGGCCCTCGACGTCCCCACCCCGTCCTGGATGCGCGCCCCCGGCGAGACACCCGGTATGTACGCCCTGGAGTCCGCGGTCGACGAACTCGCGTGCGCCCTCGGTATGGACCCCATCGACCTGCGGGTGTGCAACGAACCCCCGGCCGAGCCGGACAGCGGACACCCCTTCAGCAGCCGGCACCTCGTCGAGTGCCTGCGCGAGGGCGCGGCGCGCTTCGGCTGGGACGGGCGCGACCCCCGGCCGGGCGTACGGCGTTCGGGGCCGTGGCTGACCGGCACCGGGGTCGCGGCCGCCACCTATCCGGTGCTGGTCTCGCCCAGCCGCGCGACGGTCACCGCCCACCCCGACGGGCTGTACGTCGTACGGCTCAACGCCACCGACATGGGCACCGGCGCCCGTACCGTACTCGCCCAGATCGCGGCGGAGGCGCTCGGCGTCGGGGTGGAGTCGGTCCGTACGGAGATCGGCGTCACCGGGCTGCCCAGGGCGCCGCTCGCGGGCGGCTCCGCCGGCACGGCGTCCTGGGGCTGGGCCGTGGACGAGGCGTGCCGCTCCCTGGCCGCTCAACTGGCCGAGCGGTCCGGCCCGTTGCCGCCCGGGGGACTCACGGCGTCCGCCGACACCTCGGGGAAGGCGGATGCGGACTCCCCCTACGCGCGGCACGCGTTCGGCGCCCACTTCGCCGAAGCCGCCGTCGACACGGACACCGGGGAGGTGCGGGTGCGGAGGCTGCTCGGGGTGTACGCGGCGGGGCGGATCCTCAACGCGCGCACCGCCCGCTCCCAGTTCATCGGCGGCATGGTCATGGGCCTCGGCATGGCGCTCACCGAGGGCGGCAGTGTGGACCCCGCCTCCGGCGCCTTCATCGGCAGCGATCTGGCGGGCTACCACGTGCCCAGCCACGCCGACGTGCCCGCGATCGAGGCGCACTGGATCGACGAGGAGGACCCTCACCTCAACCCGATGGGCAGCAAGGGCATCGGGGAGATCGGCATCGTGGGGACGGCCGCCGCGATCGGCAACGCCGTCCACCACGCCACCGGCGTCCGCTTCCGGGAGCTGCCGCTCACCCCGGACCGCGTACACGTCTGACGCTCATACGCGGCGGCGGTGGCTGGTGTCGCACCACGGGTAGGTCCGGCTGCGACGGCAGGTGCACAGCGCGACCACACAGCGGTCGGAGACCGCGCTGGTGCCGTCCTCCAGGACGACTTCCACCGGCCCCTCGACGAGGACGGGCCCCTCACGCCGGACTCGGATGCGGCGCGGCTTGTCAGACGGGTCGTTCGGCACGGATGACCACCAGTTCTTCCGTCGTCTCGTCGTCCTCGATCAGACCCTGCGCGTCCAGCCACGTCCGCCGGGCCCGCAGGACCGGCCCGAAGGGGATGAACCGCCGCGCGGCCACCGCCGCCTTCAGCCCCGCGCCGCGCAGCTCCCGCAGGCTCGCTTCCGGGCCGCTGATCGCGGAGTGGACCAGCAGGAGCACACCGCCGGGGCGCAGTAGGAGGGGTGCCTCGCGGCAGATGCGGCGCACGAGCAGCCGCCCGTCGTGCCCGGCGTCCCAGGCCCGTGCGGCGCCGTGCCGGGGAGCGGTGGCGGTGCGCGCGGGCACGTAGGGCGGATTGCTCAGAATGAGGTCGTACGCGCGTCCCGCGACCGGCGCCAGCAGGTTTCCGCGCACCACGTGCACCGGCAGACCGGCCAGCCGGGCGTTGAGGCGCGCGGTGAGAACGGCACGCCAGGAGATGTCCACGGCGGTCACCCTGGCACCGCGCCGGGCCGCGGCGAGGGCCAGTGCGCCGGTGCCGGTGCACACATCGAGGATGTGGGCACCCGGCGGCACCGGCTCGTCGCGCAGGGCTTCGGCCAGCAGCGCGGTGTCGGCCTGTGGGGTGTAGACGCCGGGTGGGGCCAGAAGAGTCATGCATGCCGAGTGCCCGGCCATACAGGAAAGATCCCTGCAAATACGTGTTTATCGGTCGGAGTCCGATTTCGGCCCGGCGGACCGGGGGACCGGGGCGGTTTCTCCGTCGTCGAGGGGCGCCCGCAGTGAGGTGCGCCCCGCCCGCCAGTGCCCCAGCAGGTCCTCGCCGAAGCGGTCCTCCAGGAACATGGTGGCGTCGATGCCGAACACGACATCGGGGGCGAGCTGCGGCTCCTCCTCCAGGAGGCCGCCGATCACCTCGTGCCGCACCACCTGCTCGTGCACCGCGTCGGCCTCCACGTGCTCGGTGTAGAAGAGCTCGGCGGCCGGCCCCGCGCCCGCGCGCTTCATCGCGAGCGCCATGCGCCGGGAACCGGGTGACGAGATGACCTCAAGGGTGGCGAAGTGACCGACGAGCGCGCCCCGCAGGCTCCGGTGCAGCCCGAGCAACGACATCAGGTTCACCGTGGCGAGCATGCGCGCCGACCCGGCGTTCAGGTAGTGGCCGTACGCCGTGTCGAGGCCAAGGTCGGTCATGAGGTCGGCGAAGAGCCGGGCGTGCACCCGCTCGGCGCGCCCGCCGCCGTACTCGTCGAACTCCACCGCCGCCATCCCCGCCTTGGCCCGGCCCCACAGCCGGGGGAGCACCCAGGCGTGCGGGTCGGCTTCCTTGAGGTGGTAGAGCGAGCGCTGGGCGGCGTACTCGCGCAGCTGCCACAGGCGGCCCTCCTCCTGGAGGTAGTGCGAGACACCGGTGGGGTGGACGGGCTCGACAAGGAGTTCGCCCAGGGCGTCGTCCACGTCGTGCGCGCGTGCCGCGTCGCGCCGCAGGGCGTCCAGGAACCGGGCCTCCAGCAGAGCGCGCGCGGTGAGCAGCGCGGGATCCCATTCACAGGCGTCGTCCACCCCGGCGAAACCCCGGTAGTGCGGCTCGTAGCAGACGTACAGCGCGAGCTGGAGGTCGTCGCCGTAGGGGTCGGCGTCGGCCACCGCCCGCGCGTCCGGCAGGGGGGTGCCGTCGCCGCGCAGATGGGCGATGACCGCCGCGGAGACCTCACCGCGGCCGTCCGGCAGGGCGGGGCCTCGTTGATCGATGGTCATGGCCTGTGTGTACCCGCTGTACGCCGGCGCATCCGCTGCCCCTCCCGGGGATGCCCCTCGGATTGCGATCTGTCGGAGCGGGTACCGATGCGTGACCCCCAGTGCACCGGGGGAGCGGATGGCCGTGCCGGGGCACGGAGAGTGACAGGAGGTCGTGATGGACAGCGACGACAGGAAGCGGCGTACCGACGACGACGGGCGCGACGAAACCGTCGAGGGGCGTGCGGACCGCAAGTGGGGCGACCTCATCCAGGAGGTCAGGGTGGCGCAGACGGGCGTGCAGATCCTCTTCGGATTCCTCCTGACCGTCGCCTTCACCCCGCTCTTCCACCAGCTCGGCGACACCGACAACGCGATCTACGTCTGTACGGTCGTGCTCGGATCGGCGACCACGGGCGCCCTGGTGGCGCCGGTCTCCTTCCACCGGATCCTCTCCGGTCGCCACATCAAACCCACGGCCGTCGCGTGGGCCTCCCGGTTCACCGTCGTCGGGCTCGTGCTGCTGTTCGCCACGATGACCTCGTCGCTCGTCCTGGTGCTGAGGGTGGCGTCGCACGGCGGGTACTGGCCGTGGCTGGTCGGCGCCGTGGTGGCCTGGTACCTGGTGTGCTGGTTCGTGCTGCCGCTGTGGGTGCGCCACTGGCACACGGAGGGTGAGGCGGACTGAGCGCCGGTCGCCTCCGGGG
>NZ_JBHWUR010000163.1:0-11399 GCF_042737755.1 Streptomyces sp. NPDC059994 | reverse complement strand
CAGAAGCCCCCGCATGTACTCCAGGACCCGGCGGCGTGGCTCTGATCTGCGGAAACAGTGGCTGATCCGAGCGTGCAGACCATCCAGGCCCGCAGCCCAGCCCTGCACCTCGTCAACCGTGACATCCCCACCCATGACTGGCTCAACGAGCGGCTCGCGAGCCAGTCACATTAACTGCGGCTGCAGTACTAGGTTCAATCCACGATGGGTTACCTGCTTTGCTTGGCGGGTCACACTGCATCCATGACGAGCTTTCAGCAGCGGAAAGCAATAGGCGACGCGCATGAGCGGTACGTCGCCGAGCAACTCACCGGGCGAGGGTGGGAAGTCGACTCCTGGGGACAAGGGCGGCTGAGCCGGGCGCTTCAATGCGCGCTCAGGAAGACCGACAGTTCCATCCGGTGGTTCCCGGATCTCATTGCGGCGAAGGCCAAGGACCTCGTACTGATCGACTGCAAGGGTGGGATGACCAGCAGGCAAACGGGGCGGCACGCTGTCGAACGGGCTGCGGTGGTTGCGCATCTGCAGCTCGTTGCCTGGACACAACTCCCGGTCTACTACGTCTTCGATGACCTTGATGTGCGGTCGCCGTACGATGTGCTCGTCGCGGGCCGGAAGGGGCCGCACAGCATTGCGGGGTCAGGCGCTCCGTACTTTCTGATCTCCGCGCAGGGAGCCCGTCACTTCGACGACCTGTTCGGCACGCCGGACGTCGCCCAGTTGGATATTGCCTCGTAGCTTTGATGGCGGCGCACCGAGCCGAGGTGCCCCTATGGCTATGGTAAACGTGGAAACTGCGTAATTCGGGCTGGTGAGGCGGTCAGTTGGGGGGTAATGGGATCTCTCGCGTGCGCCGCTCGCCGCCTGGTGCTTCCCGACCGGGCCTCGGGCCGCCGGGGGTGCTGACCACAGGCACCCTCCCCCCTGCATGAACCATCGGCACGCGCCTCCCGGGCGATGGAGGTAGCTCTCCCAGCATTCCTAGGTGCCTTTCACCCGCCAGGGCTCCACGTGGTGACACCTTTCCTGCTGGGTGTAACCGCCGGGGACCTCCGCGCTGACGGAGATCCAGAAGGGCTCGGACTCGCGGAAGTGCCCGCCGCCCGTGTGCCACTCCAGTCCGGGGTATTGGTGGCGTAGAGATCGAAGCGCGGCTGAGGCGAGTCCGAGCCGCTTGTAGCCAGGGTAGGAGACGGGTGATTCCACCCAGCCGATCGCGCAGGGCCGGCACACCACGTATTCGACTTCGAACGCGACTTCGTCCGCCACGTAGGCGACTCGGATACGCCAGCCTGTCCGTTCGTACGCCCCGGAGGGCCGGTCCAGCCAGGGCCTCGGTGGGGTGGCGGTTGGGTCGAAGCGATAGATCTCGGGATAGGCCCATCGGTGGAGTCGGTCGCGCCATGTCGGTTTCCCGGGCCACGCGTGGATCCAATGGACGTGGTGGGCGAGTTCTGCCACCGCGCGGATCGCGGCTTCTGATCCCGCTTCGGTCATAGCTGTTCGAGGCCGAGCCGGCCGAGCCGGGAGCGTATGGCGGTGGGCTGTCGTCCGAATTCGGTGGCCAGTACGTCGTAGTCACGCTGCCCCGCTCGGTACAGGGAGAGGAGTCTCTCATCGTCGGCGCTGCTCCACGCTTTGCCGAAATTCGGGTAGCGGGCACGGAGTTGATCCGGGTCCTCGCGCCGGCTGGTGCTGGGGACGTGGACGACCTCGATGGATTTGACGGTGCCCACAGGGAAGCGTACGCGCTCCGTGTCGCCGAGCCACAGGATCAGGTGTTCGCTGTCGAACGTGATCCGGTCGGCCGGGATGGTCGTGGCACGGCGTCGGCAGTCATCGTCGTCCGGGTCGGAGATGAACTCGGTGAAGCTGATGCGGAACGACACGCGACTGGTAGGTACCCCCATGGCTTCAGCCTGCCGCAACGGCCGCTTCGGAAAAAGGCTGGTGCTTCGTGCTGCGGTCGGAATCAGCCAGGGCAGATTGCTGGCCGAGCACCTGACGGCAGCCCTAGTTGTACGCCCCGTTCATAGGGGCTGTGTGTGAGAACTGACCGAGCCGTCTTGTTGGCGGCCGGTCTGGGGTGGCGCGTGCTGCCGTCACCGGCCGATGGGGCGTGCCTCGAGGCAGGTCCCGCCATGGACCAGGCCAGTCTGCCGCTTCCCGAAGGTGCGCCGCTGCCGGGGGTAATGCCGTCCAGGCTCGCTGGGCAGCCACCATTCTGATGCGACCGATGTAGGTTCGTCTCACCTGGCCGGCCGTCGCCTGAGGCGCCCTTGCCGCTGAGACTGCGGATATGGGGAGACCGGTCTAATGACGTACGTACAGGGGGAGACAGCTGTGACGGACACGAACATGACCAAGACCAGGACAGACACAATCCGTGCCACTCGGCGGGCACCCGGCGTCCGAGGGGGCGAAGGGATCGGGGACCCCGAACGGATCACGCCTGCAGCGGCTGAGGCCGGTCTGTTCAGCCACCCTGACACCGACCAGCCCACCTCTTCCTCTCCGACCGCTGTTGCCCGTGACCCCTTCCAGATGCCGACCGCCGAATAGGGCCCCAGGTGAACGTTCCCGATCCCGCCAGCGGTACCCGAGCCCCGGATGCCGCCGCACCCCGACGGCTGGTGATGCGTCCGGTGGCCAACGGCCTCGATTCCCTGCGCGTCGTTTTTGACCACCTGACCCCGACGCCCGATGGAGAGGTCACCGATGCTGCGCTGAAGCAGGCCGTAACCAACCTCTACGGCGCTGCCGAGGTTCTCCTCAAATCACGTCTGGAGGCCGAGCACTGGACCCTGGTTGTCAAGGACGTCTGGCCCAAGAGCCGGCAGGACAAGAAGGGCGGCGTGACGCATGAGCAGTTCCGCCGGGGCCGTTTTGAGAGCATCGGCATGGACGAGACCCTCGATCGCCTCGACCAGATCGCGGCGCTGCGCATCGCGGACGGCGACCGCGAGGGCCTTCGTCGCCTTGGGGAGTTGCGTAACGCCCTGACTCACTATGGCCTGGAGGAGTCCGTCGAGGCAATTCGGAGTCTTGCCACCCAGGTCCTGCACTTACTGCTCGACTTCCTGCATGACGGCTTGCGGCCCTGCTTGGACTTGCCCGAGCGCCTCCTCGTCGATGACACCCTGAGTGTCTTGCGGGACCGCTATCAGGGGCTGAGTGAGCTCGTCGAAGCGCGCATGTCGGCTCTCATGTCCGCCCTGGCCCCGCATGCCTCGGTGACGGTCCAATGCGGCATGTGCGGGCAGTTTGCCCTGGTGGTCGGCCAACAGGAACCGCACTGTCTGTTCTGCCGTGCCACCTGGGGGAGTTCAGCTGGTCCTGCGGTGTTTCACGCCAAGGTCTTCGTCGGTGACGACTTCCACGAACAGTGGCGGCAGCGGGCGCTCACGGCCCCGGGCGGCGCCGTCAGGCGGTGGGCGCTGAGCGTTGAAACGTTTTACGTCCCCTGCCCTATCTGCGGCGACGACGCCGTGGTCCCGGACGTCTCCACCGTCGCCCGACCGACCCCCGACGGCGTGGCCTTGTGCTTCACCTGCGGTACTTCCCTCCACCCCTGTGCCGCTGGTTGCGGCGATCTGGTGCCTGGGCAATCGGACGCTCTGGGGTCCGCCACCTGCCCGGACTGCGACAAGCGCCGCTACCGTGACGAGGAGGCAGACACGCATGGCTGAGGAGCCCCTGTCGCCTTGCTCCGGTGCGGGTTCTGAATGCGGTGGGCCGTGCGATGCGGCGGAGCCTTGGCCTTGTGGCCTAGCCGGTCCCTAGCCACCTTCCGTTCGTTCGCCGTCCGCAGGGAGTGGTGATCCCATGTGCATGCGGATCACCGCGTACCACCCCCTAGTGCACACGCCTTCGACAGGTGGCGCAGGCGTGTGCGGAGCCGGCGCCGTAGCGATGAATGGGTGCGCCACAGCCGGCGCACGGGCCGACATACCAGACGGGACAGCCGTAGCGTTGTGCCGCAGAGGCCCGCTGCTCGGGGCTGGCGGTGAGGCGCTGAGGCTGGCGGGGGATGCGGAAGATCCGCTGGGGTACTTCGGGGAAGGTGTGCGGGCCGGATGCGTCAGCGTGATCGCGGCGCGGTCGGCGATCGTCGAAGACGCGGGTGTCTTCGCCGCAGCGGCAGGTGGGGTCGAGATCCTCTTCGGTGAATGTCGGACTTGCTTCCGCCGAAGGTTCCGCTTCGGGCAGTGTTTCGTCCTCGCCGATGATGTCGCGCCAGCGGTCCCGGTCGGCCGCGGGGACCCACAGTCGAGTCGAGGCCCGTGGATTGTGCTGGGCCGGGATCTTCATCGGCACGTAGTCGCCCTCGGCGCTGGCTGTGACGAGGTCGTCGACTCGGGTGTGTGGCTTGGGCGGCAGGCACAGCACCGGCAGGTCCCAATGCACGTGCAGGCCCCCGCACGAACTGCCGTTGAGGGGGCAGGGCCGCTGGGCGGCCGGAGTGCAGGCCCAGTCCTGCAGGTGCCGCACCCCGCCCCGCACGAGCATGGCGCGTTCGGAGGCGATCTCGTGCCAGGACCAGTCATCCACTCTCACCCACGGTGCCCGGTCGATCAGCGCCGCCCGGTCATCGTTGGTCACCCACAGCGGCATGATCCCGCGGTCCACCGCCGCGGCAGAACGCCGTCGCACCGTCGACGCCGTGATCGGCGAATACTGTGCCTCCCAGCCGATGCGCTCCGCACCGCCCGTCACCAGGACGTCGCTGCGTACCTTGCCGTCCGTGCTGCGTGCCTCGATCTGCGCCGACAGGCCATGGCGCTGAGCGGCACGCGCGATCCGCTCCTTGAGTGCCTTGTGCTTGTCGCTCTCCTCGGCTGTCGGCCTGGTGCGCACCGGCAGGTGCGCGGCCACCAGGGTCGTGACCCCGCCGATGGTGCGCCGACGGATCGTCATCCAGGGGGAGCGGTCCTCTTCTTCGGCCCGGCAGATGCCGGTGCCGTGATGCCGTAGACACTGCAGCAGCTCACGGTCGCGCTGCTCGATGGGCGTGGTGATCTCGTCGAGCAGACCGGGCCGATCTGGATGTCCGAGATCCGCATGCGTCAGTTCGATCTTGATGTGATAGCCGGTATGCCATACGCCGTTCGCCATAACTCACCAGGCTAGGAACGGGCACTGACAATGCGCCAGATTGCGTCGAACCTTCATTCCCGGCGTTCGTACACGGAAAGAGGTAGAAAACGTTTCGCCAGGCACGTATCAGCCAGATCTTGCAGTCAGGGTTCGAGTCCATGTCGTATGTGCGAATTCTGCAGCGGCGTTGTCAGTGGCCTCTGCCACTCTCTCGAGAAGGACGTTCCGTTCCGACCTGACGGCTGAAGACTGGAGAACACCGCGTTGCCTACTCTTATCCCCACCAGCGAACAGCAAGGCGCCGTAGCCGAGTTCGCCACCGGCAAGAACCTCGTCATCCAGGCAGGCGCAGGCACCGGAAAGACCTCCACACTCGAACTCCTCGCCGCCGCCGACAGCGTCCGCAGCGGCACCTACATCGCCTTCAACCGAGCCATCAAAGAGGCCGCCGCCCGCCGCTTTCCCACTCGCGTGAAGTGCCGCACCGGACACGGTCTGGCCTACGCCGCCGTCGGGCATCGCTACCGGCACCGCTTCGGTGGCGCCCGCACGCCTGCCTGGAAGACAGCCGACCTCCTTGGCCTCCAGCACGGTCTCACCGTCGGCGACCGCGTCTTCGAGCACACCAACCTGGCCTATATCGCCAAGCAGACCGTCCTTGTCTTCTCCCAGTCCGACGACAAGGAGATCCTGCCCAAACACGTCCCCCTCCAGCGCGGTGCGGAAGACCCCGCCGTCCACCAGGTGCTGGCCACCACCGTGCTCCCGTACGCCAAGCGCGCCTGGGACGACGTCCGCAACCCCGCCGGCGACAAACTCAAAGTCGAACACGACCACTACCTCAAGGTCTGGCAGCTCACCGACCCCCACATCGCAGCCGACTACATCCTTCTCGACGAAGCACAGGACACCAATCGCGCCCTCGAGTACGTCCTCAACCTCCAACGCTCCCACGCTCAGATCGTCCTGGTCGGCGACAGCGCCCAGCAGATCTACGGCTGGCGGGGCGCCCGCGACATCATGACCGGCTCCGACGGCACCCACATCACCCTCACCCAGTCCTTCCGCTTCGGGCCCGCCCTCGCCCAGGAGGCCAACCGCTGGCTCGCCGTCACCGGCTCCCCGCTGCGGCTGAAGGGGCATGAGGCCACCACCACCCGGGTCGCACCGCTCGAGCAGCCCGACGCCGTTTTGTGCCGCACCAACGGCGGCGCCATGGCCGAAGTCCTCCACCAACTCGACGCCGGCCGCCGCGTGGCCATGGCCGGCGGCGGAGGCAGCCTGCGCGCCCTCGCCACCGCCGCACAAGACCTCAAGAACGGCCGCGGCACCCGCCACCCCGAACTCTTCCTCTTCCGCAGCTGGGGCGAAGTCCAGGACTACGCCGAAAACGACCCCGCCGGCGCGGACCTGCTGCCCTGGGTCGAGCTCGTCGACGAACTCGGCACCACCGCCGTCCTCCAGGCCGTCGACCGACTCGGCTCCGAAGAATCCGCCGATGTCACCGTCTCCACCGCACACAAAGCCAAAGGCCGAGAATGGCCATCCGTCCGCATCGGCGAGGACTTCCTCGAACCCGAAGAAGACGCTCAAGGGCGCCCCGGGCCGATCACCCGGGGCGAGGCACGCCTGGCCTATGTCGCTCTCACCCGTGCCCGCCACCACCTCGACATCGGTGGCCTTGCCTGGTTCAACGAGCATCCGCAGGGCGGCGGCACCGGCGAGCGCCCCAACGTCCCCCACCGCCCCAAAGCCCCTGTGCTTCCGAGCCAGGCCAGCGCGCAGCAGCACGTCCAGCACAACCCATGGGACCTCCCGGCTGCCCCAGCACACCAGCCGCCGCCGTTCTGAGCCGGGTTCCCACTGCCAACCTCGTACACCGAAGAAGGTGACCTGAAATCCCGAAGGAGTGGCCGCGTACGGAGGCCGTTCCTCAATCGCCGACGGGCGGAACCACCTGCGGCATGTCGTAGAAACCGTCCAAGGGCGTCCAGTTGGTCCAAGGGGAGCGCGTAAGTCCAGTTCAGGACCCTGCGACGGGTGAGCGTCTACGGGGTCGGTGACACGCCCGTGACGCGAAGAGGCCCCGCCGGTTTGCTCCGGCGGGCCTCTTCGTATGGCTGGTCAAGATGGTCTGAGGGCTCCTTCGTGGGCTCCGTTGTACTCGGGCTCGCCGCTGTCGAGGACGCGGAGGAAGGATGCGGTGACGACGCGGGTGCTGCGGCCGATGCGGAGCACGCGGCACGGAAACTTCCCCTGGCGAACGAGGTCGTAGCCCTTAGCCCTGGAGAATCCGAACGCCTTGGATGCTTCCTCTAGGCTCCCTGTCCCGCCCCAGGTGGCACGGATGCGCATGGGGCTGTACCGGGCATCCTGGGGTTACGTCCACCGGGCCAGGGTCAGCCAGCGCGCCTGAGAGTGGTGGATCAGGGGGAGGCCCTTGCCGTCATCTGTTCGCGCGTATCGGAAGGGCGTGTCTGGCGTCAGACCCTCTTTTGCGCGTTGGAGACCGTCGAACTGCAGGCAGCGTACGGTTCCCGAGGCGGGTTCCCTGTGGGCCAGCAGCCACGGAGCCAAGAGCAGCAGGGTGCCTTCGCGGGAGGCGAGGATTGGCTGTCCCGTGATCACCGGCGTCGGGGTCGATACCGTGTTGGGGGCCGGCTTTCCGACCCCTTGAAGAGTGAGTACCTCAAGGGTGTATTGGGTGCCGTCGTAGGTCATGGAGGTGGGCACCGCGAGATCGGCGCACCAGGAGGATGCTGCGCGGTGCGCGAATCGGCGCAGCAGTTTGTCGAGTTGGTCAGCCTGGTCCGCGGTGGGTGTGTCCCGGCCGTGGGCCAGGGCATTGCGTACGGAGATGAGGCTCTGTACCGGCTGATGATCAGCTCGCTCCGGGGTGATCCAGGACTGTACTCGCCGGAAATCGCTGCCCGTATCGGGCAGGATCGCGAGAGCGGTGCAGATGTCGAACCAGGTGCCCATGCTCGGGGCTGCCAGCCGGTCCGGCGTGATCCCCCGTAGCGGTGCGGGCGGGGTGCTGCTGAGCCCCAGAACGGCGGCGAAGCGCAGGATCGACTCCAGCGTATGCAGGCCCTCGCGGATCTTCTTGTCAGGATCGGTGGCGCGGGCATACCTGGCAAAGCGATGAGCCAGGGGAGTCGGCAGGCGGTGGGTGGCGAGCTCCAGGGATTCGCCCAAGCGATCGGCGACGGTCGCTGCGCATCGGTCCAGCAGTTCTTCTCCGGCGGTGTCCTTGACGACCCAGTCGACCGCATCGAGGCGGAGCGCCTCGATGACCTGCTGCTTCGAGCCTTCGCCGGACAGTACGAGGCTGGGAATGCGGCACTTGCGCTCTTTGAGCTGCCGCAGAAGCCACAGACCACCCCATTCCTCGGGCGGCATCTTCATATCGATCAGCAGGAGGTCGAACGGGCGGGTGTCGATCTCCTGCAGAGCGGTGTGGCCGTCTGCGGCGAAGCGCAGGCGGGCACCTTCCTTGTGCAGCGGACGGCACAGTGTGCGGGCCACGTCCATCTGGTCGTCGGCAACGAGGATGCGCAGATTAGCCAGTCGCTGGGTCATGCGGACTCCGTTGGCGTAGAGGTAGCGAGTGGCAGGGTGGTGAGCCACGCGGTGCCAGAGGGCGTGGCGATGAGGCTGAGTTGACCGCCGACCTTGGCGAGGAGCGAGCGGACTCCCAGGAGGCCCAGGCCGTTGCCTCCGGGTTTCGTGCTGCGGATGCGCTTGCCCGAGTTCAGGGCGGAGGCGATATCTGAGGGAAGTCCGGGGCCGTCGTCGGAGATTTCGACGGCGGCTTCGTAGTCATCGGCGGTCCAGTCCAGGGTGATGGCCCCGCCGTTGCGCAGCGCTTCGATCGCGTTGCCGATCAGGTTGTCGAAGATGGCGGTCAGGGCTCGTGCACCCAGTGCGACGTAGACGGTGCTCCTGGCCGTGGGAACCGACAGCGAGATGCTGGCAGGTAGTCGGGTGAGGACTGCTCCGGCGTAGTGGCGGAGGAAGGCTCCGAGCTCGACGCTCTCGGTGTCGGCTGACGTGAGCATCGAAGTTGCCGCGCGCAGGCGCAGCGCGAGGGTGTGTGCCTCGTCGAGGTGCCGGCTCGCGGCGAGTTGTTGCTGCAGCCGGGCCGTGCGGCTCTCAGCGGGTTGGGAGTCGGCGAGGCGGGCGGCGACAAGTTGATTCTTGAGGTCGTGCAGGAGGTCCGCCACGGCTGCCCGGTACGGCTCGGGGCTCGGTTGGAGTGCGGCTAAGGCGGCTTGGGTGATCGGACCCGGTTGGGGCGGGGCCTCTGTCATGGCGACGATCACGTCGATGCCCTGTTCGGTCGCCTCTACGGTGATCGCTTTACTGGCCGCGGACCAGAGCGAGCACACGTCCTCCAGGAGGGTCAGTGACTGGGGTTGAGTCGACCGGAATCCCAGTCGCAACGGCCGCTCGGCGAGGACTTCGACGGAGGTTTCTCCTCCGCCTGAGGCGAGGGTGGACAGTGCGGCGTCGAGGACTGCTCGCGCCCGACCGGAGATTGGGACAGGAGGAAGCGACGGCAGGGTCTCAAACCGGCCCCGGTGAAGGATCCGCCAGTCGTCGGCGAGATCGGGCAGAGGGATGTCGGGGTCGTTGGAGCCGAGGCACCGGTAGACGTCGCACAACTGCACCAGGTGACGAACGTGCGCCGTGGTGATGTTTTCGGGGGTCTCGATCCGCTCCAGGGTGTCTATCGCTCGCGCCAGGACGGTGTTGATGGGGTCTGGGACAGCGGGCTTCTCGACGGCCTTGCGGAACGCGTCCCGCAGATGACTGCCGGGTTGTAGGGGAAGGTCGAGGCCCAGAAGCTCATCCACGCCAACGGCCCACTTGAGCAGTGCCGGAGCGTCCGAGGCGAGATGAAGCCCGAACAGGCGTGCGGTGACCCATCGTTGCGTTGGAACCGGCGCGGCGTCGAGCACCTTAGCCTGCTGGGCGAGGAGGAACCGGGCGAGGGAGCGGTCCTCTTCCTTGGCGCCGTCAAAGGACCGGGCCGGGGATCCATCGGCGAGTCGGTCGAGGACACTGAGAACAGCCAAGGACGCGCTGTGCTTCGCGGGGACCTTGCCCGGAACGGCAGCGCCCTGCGTTCTGAGCGTGATGCCCAGCGCCTTGCTGTGCAGAACGGCGACCGCCGTGAACCGTTGCAGGTGGTCCGGCCCGGTGACCGTGTGCTCGTAGGTCACGGGGAGCTTCATGATGCTGGCCGTGCGGCCCAGGCGCGTCGTGGGTTCGACCGGTGGTGGCGCGCTCGGTGCTACCAACTGCCATGTCGGGGACCACTCTTGCGGCCAGCGGTTGGCCAGCGATCCCTGGAAGTCCCCTGTCTCGGAGACTGCGCCGATCACGGCTTGGAAGGAGTCGGCCCCAATTTCCAGGGGTATGCCGAGTGATCGCTGGCCTGCCCCAAGGAGTAGCCCTGATGCCAACCCGACCTCGTGGAAGCCCGTGTTGTACACGTCGTTGGGGAGAGTGATGAATGCGAACTCGTCGGGGGGCGCCACGACAATGCGTCGTGCGGTGGCGAGTAGATGCTCGTAGCCGAGTATCTGCGCCCCCAGGTAGGCCAGGGCCTGGTAGTCCTGCTGACGGTATCTCTCCATCTGGTGGCCGTTTTCGTACGCCCATGAGGCGTGGACGAGTGCTTGGGAGAGCAAGGGGCGTGACGTCTCAGGAAGGGAAAAGAGCGCCTCAAGGCGCCGCACGGTCCCGACATGGGCACGCGATGCGGGGATCTCCTGGGCGGGCGGAGGCGGTGAGACAGCGGTATCCCGCGCCGTAAGGACATGAGGCACGTGCCGTTGCAGGAAGTCGAGCGCTGCCAGCTGCGCGGCGGTCTTCTTGTTGCTGCCGCTTCCCTCGCCGGCCCGCCGACGCGTGTCCGTGACGACGGCCCGGAACACAGGGGCGTGATCGGGACCACCGCGCTCGTACTCCCAGGTCAACGCTGCGTGGCCCAGGGCCTCATACAGGGCGGTTTTCGGGTCGTTGATGGAGGATGCGATCTCGCGCTGCTGCGTGGCCAGGTGCCCATCGAGCAGCCGTCTGGCAACTTCCTCCTCGCCTTCCAGGCACAGCACACCGATGATTTGGTGGCATAAAAGAGTGGTGACCTTCGGTGGAAGCGCATTTCGGTCGAGTCCCACGCTCAGAGCCGCGGCCTCTCTGAGACCGTGTTTGAGATCTGTTCAGTGGGTTCGTTGTAGTGGTCGTGGTCCGTGCCTGACAGCGGGGCCGCCTCGGGTGAGCCGGCGCAGCAT
>NZ_JBHWUR010000162.1:0-11977 GCF_042737755.1 Streptomyces sp. NPDC059994 | reverse complement strand
GCGCCAAAGGCCGGCCGAAGCGGGGACTACCGGAGTGGAGCAGCCCCTGAGTCAGCGCCCGGGAGGGCCCGCCCCGGCCGTGTCGGTGCCGAGGCGTCGGCGAGGTCGGCGCCGGTGTCGGCGTCCCGCCGGGATTGGCCGACGCCGTGCCAGTCCAGGCACATGACGGTCGCGTCGTCCTGCAGGTGGCCGTTGTTGGCGTCGACGATCGCCGCGATGAGGGTACGGGCGGCCTCGCGGGGATGCAGCTCGCGGGTGCGCACGATCAGATCGGACAGATCGAAATTCTTGGCGTTGCGCTCCAGCATGCCGTCGGTCAGCATCACCAGCCGGTCGCCCGGCCGCAGGTCCAGCGACTGGACCTGGTAGGTGTGAGGGGCATGGAAGCCGAACGGCATATCGACCTTCGGAGTGATCTCCCGCACCTGTCCGTTCCGCATCCGCAGCGGCCAGGGGTGCCCGGCGTTGATGAACTCGGTCTTGCCGTCGAGCAGGCTGATGCGCAGGAGCTGGCCGGTGACGTAGCCCTGGCGGCCGTGATCCAGCATGGCCTGGTGGGCCTGGCGGGCCTGTTCGGCGAGGTCCGCACCGGCTCGCCGTGCCCGGCGGAGGGCGCCCACCAGGAGCGTGGCCAGCAGCGAGGCGGCGACATCGTGGCCCATGGCGTCGGTGACGGAGAGCTGCACGGTGTCCCGGTCGATCACGTAGTCGAAGGTGTCACCCCCGACGTGGTCGGCGGGCTCCAGCGCCCCGGCGACCGCGAACTGGGCGGCCTCGCACGCCAGCGAAGCCGGGAGCAGCCGGTGCTGGATCTCTGCGGCCAGACTCAGCGGGGTGGTGCGGCGGCCCCACTGGTACACGTCGGTGAAGGACCGGTTCGCGATGACGATGTACGCCAGGGCGTGCGCGGTCTCGCCGATCTCCCGCATCGCCTCCGCGTCCGGCGGCGCGGGCAGGAACAGTTCGAGGAGCCCGAGGGCGTCCCCGCGGTTGGTCACCGGGGCGACGATCCGCACCAGTGCGCCGTCGCCCTTGTCCTCCACGCTCGGCCGCTGGGTGCGGATCACGTCGTCGTACAGGGTGCCCCGCAGTGTGATGCGCCGGGCGGGCTCATCGGTATCGACGGTGCCCGCCACCCCCAGCCGTACGACCGAGCCGCCGGTGAAGTCGGTGATCAGGAACGACACCGACGCGGCCCCGAGGTGCTCCTGCAGCATGCGCGCGACCACGTCGAGCGACTCGACGGGTGCCGCGGCCTCCGCCGCGGCCAGAGTCCCCGCCAAGGTGATCGCCCTGTCCCGGCCACCCCCGTTCTCGGAAGTACGAGTGGTCGCCCCCTCCTCCCCGTCAGGCTCGCATACGGTCACGGTGACTCCTCGCTGCTCGCTGGTGCTCAGGACTTCGGACCGGGTAATCGACGGGCCGTCGCCGGGCCCGGTGCCAGGCAGATGTCATTGCACCACAGGCCCCTGAACGGATACGCCTGTCGGCGGACCGCTCCTCAAGCGCGTTCCGCCGACAGGCGTACGGGACGCCCGGGCCTCGCAGGCACCCGGCCCACCAGACTTCTTGCCACGCCGGCACCGGAGGCGACCCATGGTGCCTGCTGGTGTTGCGTCCGCTCCAGGATGCCCGTTGATGCCCGGACGCCGCAGCGCGATGCAGGCCGGGTCGTGCCGATCGCCTGTGGCGTCAGGGGAGCGTGGACAAGTGGTGACAGCCCGGCAGGTCGGCCGGCTCGACTCCGGTCGTCGGCGGGCCGCGCTGCTGGGCCTGCCCGAGGACCGTAACCGGGTCGACTGGCCAGGTCGGTTACTGCGGGATCTGGCTCTCGCTGTGTGGATGGCGGCGGGCCGGGCGCGAGCTTGCCCTGCTCGGAGGGCCGGCGAAGCCAGTCGGCGCTCACCCGGACCGCAGGCGTCCGGCGCCGGAGATCCGACTCCCCGCAGTCGCCCCCCGAAGCAGGTCACCGCACCACCCTGACCCGCCCCTCGCCCCCCCTCCAGCCGACGCAGTCGGGACAGCTCGGCGATGTCCGCTGTCAGGCAGTCGTGGATGTCCTTGCCCACGCGGCGCCAGCCGAAGAACTCGCAGGTCTGTTTGATGAGTTCGTCCTGTGACATGCCGGGGCATTCGGCCGCCAGCTCGTAGAGCGCCAGGTGCCGCTCGGCCGGGGCGATGTACGTCACCTTGCGCGGGGTCTCTCCGGCCTGCGGGCGCCGTGCTCTGAGCTCGTCCTGTTCCGGTACGTCGAAGAACGAGCCGTCCGCCGAGGCGAGTCCGGATCGGACCAGCGCCAGGGCCACTTGACGGACGTTGTCGCGGATGCGGGTGCCCGCCCTGCCGACGCCCCAGGCTTCGCGTGCCCGCTGTACCAGAAGGTCCTCGTGGACCGGGCCCTCGGCCTCGATGACCTGCGCCAGGACCTTGCGCAGGGCGGGGCGGACCTCGGGTGTGTGCAGCTCATGGCGTGGAGTGATGCTGATCCTGCTGGTGCGGTACTCGGTGCTCCACTCCCGCTCCACGTCCGTGTCGACCGGTACCCGCTCGTACTCGATCTCGACGTGGGGAGGCGAAGCCTGGGCGGGAGGTGCAGTCAGTGTCGTCTCCTGCCTGCGGAACGGGCCGTCCGGTGCCGACTCGGGCCGCACCGGCAACGGGCCCTGGACGACCGCCCGTTCGACCGCCTGCCGCAGTCGTGCGGGCAGGCGTTCTGCCTACCTCAACTGCCGGGCGTGAACAGGGGTTCGTGCTCGTTGGCGGTTCCGAAGAACCGCGCCACGTCTGTGTCACCCACCTCCGCCAAGCTCCCCGGCGACCACCGAGGCTCCCGGTCTTTGTCGATCACCTGGGCCCGGATCCCCTCGATCAGGTCCGGGGAGGTCAGGGCCGCGCAGGAGATGCGGTACTCCTGGGTCAGGACCTCCTCCAGGGTGGCGAGTTCGCGGGCACGGCGCAGCGCCTTCAGGGTGACCTTGAGGGACGTGGGGGACTTCGTCAGGATCGTCTCGGCGGTTTCCTTCGCCTCCTGGATGCCCGTGGTGAGCAGGCGGTCCACGATCTCCTCGACCGTGTCCGCCGCGTAGCAGTGGTCGATCCACTCGCGGTGTGCGGCGAGTTCGCCGGGCGGGGGAGGCCGGCGGGTGTGGTGGGGGAGCGCTTCCCGTACGGGCGACGTCGTCAACTCGTCCAACAGTGCCGGGAGTTGGCTCGACGGGATGTAGTGGTCCGCCAAGCCGCACAGCAGGGCGTCCGCCGCGCCCACCGGTGCGCCCGTGAGGGCCAGGTGGGTGCCCAGTTCGCCGGGCGCGCGGCTGAGCAGATACGTACCGCCCACGTCCGGGACGAAGCCGATGCCCGTCTCGGGCATGGCGACCCGGGAGCGCTCGGTGACGATCCGTACGTTGCCGTGGGCCGAGATGCCGACCCCGCCGCCCATCACGATGCCGTCCATCACGGCCACATACGGCTTGGACCAGCGCGCGATGCGGGCGTTCAGGCGGTACTCGTCCCGCCAGAAATCCGCCGAGGCCGTGCCGCCCGAGCGGGCGTCCTCATGGATCGCGCGGATGTCGCCGCCGGCGCAGAGCCCGCGCTCACCGGCGCCGGTGAGGACGACCGTCTCCACGGCCGGGTCGTGCTCCCACGCCGACAGCGCTTCGCCGATCCGGCGGACCATGGCGTGGGTGAGCGCGTTGAGCGCCCTCGGCCGGTTGAGGGTGAGGTGGGCGGCGCGGCCCCGGATCGCGAGCAGGACGTGTTCGGCCTCGGCGGCGGCGTCGGTCTCTGGGGTCATCGCGCGGTGTTCGGGCGTGCGCAGGCGGTGGTGGTGGGGCCCATGAGCTGGCGGTTCCTTTCAGATCCTCGCGGATCCGTTCAGACGATCTCCCCGGTGATCTCCCGAACATATAGTTGGACGTCCTAGTAAGTCCATCGTGTGAGGTCGCGACCCGTGCCCGCCATCCTTGCCCGCCGTCCTCGGGCCTGGAGTGCTGTCGTGCCGACGTACAGCATCGGCCAGGCAGCGGGGCTGCTCGGCGTGAGTTCCGAGACCGTCCGGCGGTGGGCCGACGCCGGGCGGCTGCGGAGGGAGCGGGGCGGTACGGGCAACCGGGTGATCGACGGGGCCGGGCTCGCCGCGTTCGCGCAGGAGAGGGCCGCCGGGCGCTGGCGGTTCCCGGCGGGTGGCCACCTCGGTGCGGAACTCCTTCGTGGGGATCGTGACGGCCGTGGCGGTCGACGACGTGGCCGCGCAGGTGGACATCCGGTGCGGGCCGCTCCGGGTGGTCTCGCTGGTGACGCGCGAGTCCGTCGAGGAGCTCGGCATCGACGCCGGGGTGACCGTCACCGCCCGGGTCGAGTCTGGGTCGGCGACCTTCCCCCGGGCATGTCCGGCCAGGGGAACGGCGGCTGCTCAGTAGACGTCGCGGACGTATCGCTTCCTCGCCGTCAGCTGTTTCAGATACGCCGCCGCCGACTCCTCGTCGAGCCCGCCGTGCGCTATCGCGATGTCGCGCAGCGCCCGGTCGACGTCCTTGGCCATACGGGAAGCGTCGCCGCACACATAGAAGTGCGCCCCGTCCTGGAGCCAGGACCACAGCAGCGGGCCGTGCTCGCGCATACGGTCCTGCACGTACACCTTGGCGCGCTGGTCGCGGGAGAACGCCGTGTCCAGGCGTGTGAGGGTGCCCTCCGCACTCAGTTTGGCCAGCTCGTCCTCGTAGTAGAAGTCGGTGGCGCGGTGCTGCTCGCCGAAGAACAGCCAGTTCGGGGCGTGATGGCCCAGGGCGCGGCGCTCGTAGAGGAAGCCGATGAACGGGGCGACCCCGGTGCCGGGGCCGACCATCACCATCGGCGTCCCCGGGTCGGTGGGGGGCCGGAAGTGCCGGGTGCGCTGGACGTACACCGGAAGCGGCGCGTCCGGCGGTGAGTCCGCGAGCAGGGCCGAGCACACGCCCGCGCGTCCGTGGCCGAGGCGGTTCTCGTACCGGACGACCGAGACCGTCACGGACACCTCGTGCGGGTCGGTCAGCGGGCTGGACGATATCGAGTACAGCCGTGGCCGCAGGCCGCGCAGGACGCCCGCCCACTCGGGCGCGCTCGCGCGCACCCCGTGTTCGGCCACCACGTCCACCGCCTGACGGCCCCAGGACCACTGCGCCAGCTGCCACTTGTTGTCGGGGCGCAGCAAGTGCTTCAGGCGGCGGTCATGGGTCCGCTCGGCGACGAACTTGAGCAGGTCGGGGCCGACCCGCGTGATGTCCAGGTGTTCGTGCAGCGCCGTACCGAACGGGACTTCCCCGACCCCGCTGATCTCGACGGGGGCCGTGCAGTCCAGACCGGTGACGGCCAGCCACTCGGCCACCAGGTCCGCCGAGTTGACCGGGTGCACGCCGAGTGCGTCCCCGGCCGCGTAGGTGAGCGGGGTGTCGCTCGCGCGGGTGTCGAAGGTGAACCGCCGCACCTCCTTGCTCGAACCGGGGAGGCTGAGCAGCGAGTTCCCCGTCAGCCGGGCCGTGACGGCGGCGGCCCGGGAGCTGGGGAGGGGTGTGGTGGGGCGAGGGGTGGCGGGGGCGGCTGGGGGTCGGGCCGCCGCGGAACTCGTAGGGATGGTCGCGGTGTTGGGGGCCGAGGCTGTTGCTGTACCCGATGAACGGACACCGTGCGATGCGAGTTCCCCTCCCGCCGCGAAATCGTCAGGGAAATTTCCGGGCGCCCCGGGGGAGGGCGTGACGGGGGCGCCCAGGGCCGTATCGCCGGGGAGGTCCACGGGCGCGTCGGGAGCTGACCTTCCGGCGGCCGACAGCTCGTCCAGGCAGGTCAGCACCCCGTCGAGCCACTCCTGCGCCCGGTCCTCGAAGTCCGGTTCGCAGTCGGTGCGGGGGAGTAGCCGTACCGCCCCCAGCTCGGCCAGCCGCCGGTCCAGGCGTCGGCCGTGCCCGCAGAATTCGTCGTACGACGAGTCCCCGAAGGCCAGGACCGCATAGCGGCGTCCTTCCAGGCGCGGGGCCTCGTCATCGGCCAGGGCGTCCCAGAACGCGGCGCCGTTGTCGGGCGCTTCGCCGTCTCCGGTGGTGCTGGTGATCAGCAGCACCTCGGCGTCGGCGGGCAGCGTGTCCGGAGCGGTGTCGTCCATGGAGACGAGCCGGATCCGGTGTCCGGCGGCGGCGAGCCGTTCGGCGCCGGCCGCGGCGAGCTGCTCGGCGTTGCCGGTCTGCGAGGCCCACAGCACCAGCACGTCACGGCCCCGGGGGGCCGAGGGCAGCGTGACGGGCGCGGGGGCGGGCCGGGGGGTCGCCCGCGAGTACATCCCGGCCAGCACGCCGTTCACCCACAGCGCGTGCTCCTCGCTGAACGGCGCCGTCGGCGGCAGTACGGGGATGCCGGGCGCGCCCGACTCCAGCCCGGCCAGGAACCCGGTGAGGTACTGGCGTTCCCGCTCGGTGAGGACCGGCGGGGGCGCGCCGAGCCCGAACACGGCGGCGGGTGCGGCGCCTTGGCCCGCCGCAGGGGGCGAGTCGGGGGCCGTACGCTGGGCGGGCACGGCGTGGGGGAGGGGCGCGGGGGCGTCGAGCAGCGCGGTACCCGCGACCAGCGCCCCTGCCGCCTCGCCGGAGGCGCCTGGCGCCCCTGCCGCCGCGCCGCCCACTCCCGCTGCCCCGGACCCACCTGCCGCCACAGCCATCGCGCCGCCCACGACGAGCGCTCCCGTGGCCCCGGACCCACCTGCCGCCCCCGCCCCCGCGCCGCCAGTAACGAGCGCTCCTGCCACCCCGGAAGCGCCGGACACCAGCCCGGCCGAGCCGTTCGCGCCCGCCGCCACCCCGCCCGCGAGCGCCCCCGTCCCCGGCATGACCGGCCGTGCCACCTCGGCCGTGACCCTCGTCAGCGACACCGCGCACACCTTGAACTCCGGCTGCAGCGAGATCGGATCGACCGCGTCGCTCGTCACCGCGTTGATGCTCAGGTCCGTGCCGAACAGGTCGTTCCAGTGGAACGGCGCGAAGCAGCACCCCTGCCGCACCCGGTCGGTCACCACGGCGGCCAGCACCGCCCGTCCGCGCCGGGAGGCGATCTCCACCCCGTCGCCTTCGGCGATGCCGAGGCGTTCGGCGTCCTGCGGGTGCACCTCCACGAACGGCGCCGGGTTGAGCTTGTTGAGCTTGGCCACCTTCCCCGTCTTGGTGAGCGTGTGCCACTGGTGCTGCAGCCGCCCGGTGTTGAGTACGAAGGGGAAGTCGTCGTCGGGCATCTCGGCGGCCGGGAGGTGCGGGCGCGCGTGGAAGACGGCCCGTCCGCTCGCCGTCGGGAACACCGGACCGCCGCCGTCCTCGGCCACGTACCGGATCGGGTTGCGGTCGGGCCCCTCGGCGGTCGGGGCGGGCCACTGCACCGGCGTGGCGCGCAGCCGCTCGTAGGTGACCCCGCGCAGGTCGTAGCCGGTCTTCGGGTTCCAGGCGCGCTTGATCTCCTCGAAGACCTCTTCGGGACCGGCGTAGGTGAACGCCTCCTCGTACCCCATCGCGCACGCCACGCGCGCGATGATCTGCCAGTCGGGCAGTGCCTCGCCGGGCGCGTCGAGGGCCGGCCGGGCGAGGGTGAGGTTGCGCTCGCTGTTGATGAGGACGCCCTCGGCCTCCGTCCACAGGGCGCCGGGCAGCACCACGTCCGCGTACGCGGTGGTCTCGGTCTCCGCGAACACGTCCTGGACGACGACGAACTCGGCGGCCCGCAGGCCCTCGACGACGGTGCGGCGGTTGGCGACCGAGGCGACCGGGTTGGTGCAGATCACCCAGCACGCCTTGATGTCGCCGTCGGCCATCCGCCGGAACATCTCGACGGTGCCGAGCCCCGCCCCGTCCGTGCGCAGCGTGCCCGGCCGCAGCCCCCACAGCTCCTCGGTGAAGGCCCGCTCCTCGTCGACGAGCACCGAGCGCTGGCCGGGCAGCCCGGGGCCCATATAGCCCATCTCGCGGCCGCCCATGGCGTTCGGCTGGCCGGTGAGCGAGAACGGGCCGCTGCCGGGGCGGCAGATCGCGCCGGTCGCCAGATGCAGGTTGACCAGGGCGTTGGTGTTCCAGGTGCCGTGCGTGGACTGGTTGAGCCCCATGGTCCAGCAGCTCATCCACTCGCCGGCCGCGCCGATCCACCGCGCCGCCGTGCGGATGTCGTCCTCGGGGATCCCGGTGATCTCCGCGACCGAGGCGGGCGCGTAGTCGGCCAGGAACTCGCCCATCGCCTCCCAGCCCTCGGTGTGCTCGGCGATGAAGGCGGTGTCCGTGTGCCCGTTCTCCTGGAGCAGGTGCAGGAGCCCGTTGAGCAGGGCGAGATCCGCGCCGGGCTTGATCTGCAGGAAGAGGTCGGCCTTGGCGGCGGTCGCGGTGCGGCGCGGGTCGACGACGATCAGCTTCGCCCCGGCCTTGACGCGCTCCATCATCCTCAGAAAGAGGATGGGATGGCAGTCGGCCATGTTGGAGCCGATGACCAGGAAGACGTCCGCCTTCTCGAAGTCCTGGTACGAGCCGGGCGGCCCGTCCGCGCCCAGCGACAGCTTGTAGCCGCTGCCCGCACTGGCCATGCACAGCCGGGAGTTGGACTCGATCTGGTTGGTGCCGATGAACCCCTTGGTCAGCTTGTTGGCCAGATACTGCGCCTCCAGGCTCATCTGGCCGGACACGTACAGCGCGACGGCGTCCGGCCCGTGCTCGTCGACGATCGCCCGCAGCCTGCCCGCCGTCTCGGCGATCATCGCGTCGACGCCGGCGGGCACCGGCTCGGCCCCCCGCTCGCCCCGTACCAGCGCGGTGGCCAGGCGTCCGGGTGCGGCCAGCATGTCGGCCGTCGTCGCCCCCTTGGTGCACAGCCGTCCGGAGTTCGCGGGGTGCGCCTTGTCGCCGGAGGCCTTGAGTACCGTGCGCCGGCCGTCCGGCCCCACGGTGATGTCGAGGACCATCCCGCAGCCCACACCGCAGTACGAGCAGACCGTGCGCACCTGTTCGGTGGCGGCCCGCGTGCCCTGTGCGGTCAACGGGTGTCCCCTCTCGTCTCGGCCGGGATCCCTTGGGCTCCGACCGTACGAAATGCCCGTTACTTCGATGTCACGTGCGGCGATCACGAGTGGTTACGTCGGCCACACTAAGCGCGCCCCGATGCTGTGAGCACCTGTGTGCGACTGCGGCACGCCTCCGATGTCGGACATCACGAGGCGTGCGGGCCCGATGTGAGGGGGCCTTCCGGCCCCGGCTCTGTAGGGTGGCGCTCGCAGCTGGTTCGCCCCCGTCCGCCAGGCGGGAGGCGTCGTAAGAGGGAACCCGGTGGGAATCCGGGACTGCCCCGCAGCGGTGAGCGGGAACGACCGCCGTCATACGCACTGGGCCCGGCCGGGTCTGGGAAGCGACGGCCACTAGGTGTCCGCCGGGAAACCGGCAGGCGTGCCCGCGAGTCCGAAGACCTGCCCGTTGCCCGTGCGCGACCGACGCGCGCGGAGACCTTGGTGACCTCGTGGGCGGGTCGGCGAGACAAGAGGTGGTTCGAGCGCGGGCACCGCTCCGCGCGGGCCGCCCTGTCCGTCTCCCTTCGCGCCCACGACCCGTACCAGGGTCGATTTCGGGACATTCTCGCGAAGGAGAGTTTCGTGACCAGCAAGTCCGCAGCCGCGGCAGCACGCGCCACCGTGTACGGCTACCCCCGCCAGGGCCCCGACCGGGAACTCAAGAAGGCCGTCGAGGGGTACTGGAAGGGCCGCGTCAGTGCCGACGCCCTCCGTGACACCGCCCGCGACCTGCGCCGCGCCAACTGGCGCCGGCTCGCCGACGCGGGCGTCGACGAAGTCCCCACCGGCGACTTCTCGTACTACGACCACGTCCTCGACGCCAGCGTGATGGTGGGGGCGATCCCCGACCGGCACCGCACCGCCGTCGAGACCGACACACTCGACGGCTACTTCGCCATGGCGCGCGGCACCCAGGACGTGGCGCCGCTGGAGATGACCAAGTGGTTCGACACCAACTACCACTACCTGGTGCCCGAACTCGGCCCGGACACCGTCTTCACCGCCGACTCCGGTAAGCAGGTCGCCGAGCTCACCGAGGCGCTGGCGCTCGGCCTCGCGGCCCGGCCCGCCCTGGTCGGCCCGGTCACCTACCTCCTCCTGGCCAAGCCCGCGCCCGGCGTCGGCGCCGCCTTCGAGCCACTGGCCCTGCTGGAGCGGCTGCTGCCCGTGTACGCAGAGGTGCTCGCCGATCTGCGGGCAGCCGGCGCGCAGTGGGTGCAGCTCGACGAGCCCGCCCTCGTCCAGGACCGCACCCCCTCCGAACTGGACGCCGCCGCCCGCGCCTACCGGGCGCTCGGCAGCCTCACCGACCGCCCCAAGCTGCTGGTCGCCTCCTACTTCGACCAGCTCGGCGAGGCCCTGCCCGTCCTCGCCAAGGCGCCCGTGGACGGCCTCGGCCTGGACTTCACGGGACCGGCCGCCGCCAACCTCGACGCCCTCGCGGCCGTCGGAGGACTGCCCGGCAAGCGGCTGGTGGCGGGCGTCGTCGACGGCCGCAACATCTGGATCAACGACTACGAGAAGTCCCTCGCCACTCTCGGCACGCTCCTCGGCCTCGCGGGCACCGTCGACGTGGCACCGTCCTGCTCGCTGCTGCACGTTCCGCTCGACGCGTCGGCCGAACGCGACATCGACCCGCAGATCGCCCGCTGGCTCGCCTTCGCCGACCAGAAGACCGCCGAGACCGTGACCCTGGCCCGCGGCCTCACCAGCGGCACCGGCGCCATCGCCGCCGAACTCGCCGCCAACCGCGCGGACCTGGCCTCGCGCGCCGGATCCGCCCTCACCCACGACCCGGCGGTACGCGCGCGTACGTCGGCGGTCACCGAGGCGGACGGCCGCCGCTCCCAGCCGTACGGCGAACGCGCCCCGGCCCAGCGCGCCCGGCTGCGGCTGCCGCTGCTGCCCACGACCACCATCGGCTCGTTCCCGCAGACCGCACAGGTGCGTACCGCCCGCGCCGACCTGCGCGCCGGACGCGTCGGCACCGCGGGCTACGAGGAGCGCATCAAGGCCGAGATCCGCGAGGTCGTCGCCTTCCAGGAGAAGGCGGGCATCGATGTCCTCGTCCACGGCGAGGCCGAACGCAACGACATGGTGGAGTACTTCGCCGAGCAGCTGACCGGCTACCTCGCCACCCGGCACGGCTGGGTCCAGTCGTACGGCACGCGCTATGTCCGCCCGCCGGTCCTGGCCGGCGACATCTCCCGGCCGCGACCGATGACAGTGCGCTGGACGGCGTACGCCCAGTCGCTCACCGACCGCCCCGTCAAGGGCATGCTCACCGGGCCGGTCACCATGCTGGCCTGGTCGTTCGTCCGCGACGACCAGCCGCTCGCCGAGACCGCCCGCCAGGTGGCGCTCGCCCTGCGCGACGAGGTCGAGGACCTGGAAGCGGCCGGGACCTCGGTCATCCAGGTCGACGAGCCCGCCCTGCGCGAGACGCTGCCGCTGCGCGCCGCGGACCGCGCCGCCTATCTGGACTGGGCCACGGAATCGTTCCGGCTGACCACCGGGGGCGTACGTCCCGACACCCAGATCCACACCCACATGTGCTACGCCGAGTTCGGCGACATCCTCCAGGCCATCGACGACCTCGACGCCGATGTCATCAGCCTGGAGGCGGCCCGCTCGCACATGCTCGTCGCCGACGAGCTCGCCGCCGCGGGCTATCCGCGCGAGGTGGGACCCGGTGTCTACGACATCCACTCGCCGCGCGTACCGAGCGCCGAGGAGGCGACCGCACTCCTGCGCAGGGGGCTTGCGGCCATCGCTCCGGAACGGCTCTGGGTCAACCCTGACTGCGGACTGAAGACCCGCGGCTGGACCGAGACGAAGCGGTCCCTGGAGAACCTGGTCGAGGCCGCCCGCACGGTCAGGACGCAGGTGCAGCAGGGGGCTTGACACGGCCGGGGTGTTCGGGCA
>NZ_JBHWUR010000161.1:0-12501 GCF_042737755.1 Streptomyces sp. NPDC059994 | reverse complement strand
CCCTGGACCGCCTGGCACTGCACGCTCGCGGTGCGCTGAAGACGCCCGGCCCGGCCGGTCGCACCCGTACGTCCACGACATGGCCGGGCAGCGACCGGGGCCGGGCCCGGAAGCCGCCGGGCACCGGCCGGGTCACGATGGCGAGCAGGGTCGCCGGGGCCTCCTCGCCGAGCAGGGCGCCGAACGCCTTGAACGCGGCCTCTTTGGCCGAGAAGGCACGAAGCAGCCGACGCGCGGCGACGGCCCGGTCCGGCGCGTCGTCGACCGGGCCCCGCTCGTCGGGGCCGAGCACGATATGGGCGCTGTCCAGCGGGAGGCCGCGCAGTTCGAGGTCGCAGCCCAGTGCGTGGACGCGCGCGCCCGGCGCGGCCAGGGCGACGGCCAGTCCCCCGGAGTGGCTGATCGAGCCCGCGAAACCGCACGGGAACAGCGGCCGTCGGCCGGCACGCGGGATCTCCCCGGCCGGGCCGCCCGCCTCGGCCAGCGCCCGCCTGGCCGCACAGCGACCGGCCAGGAAGTCACGGCGGCGCGGGGGCGGCATCGCGACGGCGGACTCCCACTCCCTGGGCCCGGCCGGGCGCGCCCGCGGGTCGTCGGCGCGGGCCAGTCCGAGAGAAAGTCCCTGGGCGCGCAGGACGGGGCGCAGCAGGAGCACCGCGTGTTCGGCGCCTGCCCGGCCGGATACGGGGTCCGGCCGGGTGGCGCGGGCGCCCGACGCCGGGTCCGCCGCCTCGCCGCGCGTCAGCGCGTCACGCACGCAGCAGCTTCTTGATGATCTTCCCGGCCGGGTTGCGGGGGACCTGGTCGATGAACTCGATGCGCCGGGGGCGCTTGTACGAGGCCAGGCGCTGCGCCAGATGTGCCTGCAACTCGGCCGTGCCGGTGCCCTCCTCGGCGACGACGTACGCCAGCGGGACCTCGCCGAAGTCCTCGTCCGGCACCCCGACGACCGCCGCGTCGCGCACCGCCGGGTGGGCCTGGAGCGCGCGCTCGATCTCCGAGGGGTAGACGTTCTGTCCGGCCCGGATGATCAGGTCCTTGCTGCGGTCGATCAGCCGGATGAGGCCGTCCCGGTCGATGAACCCGAGGTCGCCGGTGCGGATCCAGCCGTCGACGGTGATCTCGGCCGTGGCGGCCTCGTCACCCCAGTAGCCGCGCATCAGACCAGGACCGCGTACGCAGATCTCCCCGATGGCGCCGGGCTCGGCCTCCTCGCCCCGGGTGTCCAGGGCGCGCGCGGACATCCCGGGGATGACCCGGCCGGCCGGAATCACCTCGGGCACCGCGCCGGGCGCCGGGTGCTCGTCGGGGCCGAGGGTGACGAACGGGCCGCCGACCTCGGTCATCCCGTACACCTGCCGGAAGCCGCAGCCGAGCCGCTCGACGGCCTCGGCGTAGATGTCGGGCGGCATGGGCGCGGCCCCGTACAGGATCTCGCGCAGGGTCGAGAGGTCCGCGGTGTCGGCGGACTTGGCGCGCAGCAGGAAGCGCAGCATCTGCGGGACGAGCCAGACGTGCGTGGCGCGGTGGCTCTCGATGGCGGCCAGCGCGGTCTGCGGCTTGAAGCCGGGCATCAGGACCACGGTCGCGCCCGCGGCCATATAGGTCAGCGAGACGACCATGCTGCCGTGGTAGAGCGGGCAGCAGTTGACCAGCACCATGTCGTCGGCGGGCCGGGCCACGGCGAGCCAGCCGAGCGCGATGGCCCGGAACGAGGCGTGGTCGACGGTGACGCCCTTGGCCTGGCCGGTCGTCGCCGAGGTGTGCAGGATCGCCGCGGGGGCGTCGTCCGGGATGTCGTCGAGCGCCGGTCCGCCCTCGGCGCCGAGCGCGGCGAACGCCTCGTCGTCCAGGCGGACGCGGGTGCTCACCGGCAGATCGGGGTGGCGGGCCAGCAGCGCGGCCTCGCCGATCACGGCGACGGCGCCGGTGCGTTCGACGATCCCGGTCACCTCGGCCGGGGTCAGACTGTGGTTGAGCGGGACGAAGAGCGCCCCGATGCGGGCGAGCGCGAAGTACGACTCCAGGACCTCGATACGGTCCAGGGAGAGCACGGCGACGCGGTCACCGCGCCGGATACCGAGCCCGGCGAGCCCGTGGGCGAGGCTGACGCCGCGGTCGTGGAACTGGGCCCAGGTGACGGAGCGGTGCTCGTCCACCAGGGCCGTCCGGTCCGGGAAGCACTGGCGGTTGCGCTCCGCCAACTGGGTCAGCCACATCAGGCGGCGCCCGGCTGCGGGGCGGCGGCGTCGCGGCCCGCGATGAACCGCTCGTAGTCCGCGATGGTGGTCAGGCCCTCCATGTCCTCGGCCGTCACCTCGACGCCGGTGCGCTGCTCGATGAGCAGGATGAGCCGGACCAGGTCCCCGGAGTCGATCCCGCTGGCGCTGAGGTCCTCGTCGTCACCGATGGCCTCGGCGAACTCCGGTGTCCCGGTCAGCTCGACCAGCATCGTCCTGATGGTGCTCATGGCGTACCCCTCTCGTTGCACTGACTACCGAAGAGAGAGGCGCACTTCACCCCACACACTCCCCGCCCCCCGCGTGACCTTCGTCACGGGTCCACGGTGTGCGCGCAGGGATTGAACGCCCCAGGTCAGGCCTCTTCATCTGTGAAGGCACCGCCACCGCGGCGGTCCTGGACGAAGGGGTGGTCGACGGCGTGGAGCAGCTCAACGCGCACTTCGAGGCGCTGCTCGCGGCCGGGGAGCAGATCGAGCCCCGGGACTGGATGCCCGACGGCTACCGGCGGATGCTGATCCGGCAGATCTCCCAGCACGCGCACTCCGAGATCATCGGGATGCAGCCCGAGGGCTCCTGGCTCACCCGGGCCCCGTCGCTCCACCGCAAGGCCAGTCTGCTGGCCAAGGTGCAGGACGAGGCGGGCCACGGGCTCTACCTCTACTCGGCGGCGGAGACCCTCGGAGTGTCGCGCGCCGACCTCCTCGACGCGCTGCACAGTGGCCATCAGCGCTATGCGGCCACCTTCAACCACCCGGCCCTGACCTGGGCCGACACCGGGGCCATCGCCTGGCTCACGGACGGCGCGGCCGTCGTCAACCAGGCGCCGCTGTGCCACACCTCGTACGGCCCGTACGCCCGGGCGATGCGCCGGGTGTGCCAGGAGGAGGCGTTCCACGTGCGCCAGGGCTACGACGTGCTGTGGTCGCTGTGCCAGGGGACGCCCGCGCAGAAGGAGATGGCGCAGGACGCCGTCAACCGCTGGTGGCTGCCCGCGGTGGCGCTGATGTTCGGCCCGCCGGACACCGTGGCGGGCGGCGCGGACGACCGCACCGCCGCCATGGGCGCCGCCGTCTCCCGACGCTCGATGGCCTGGGGCATCAAGCGGCACACCAACGACGAGCTGCGCCAGCGGTTCGTCGACAACTGCGTGCCGCAGGCGGAGCGGATGGGGGTGACCCTGCCCGACCCGGCGATCCGCTGGAACGAGGAGCGGGGGCACTACGACTTCAGCCCGATCGACTGGCAGTTGTTCCGCGGCGCGCTCGGCGACGGCTCGCAGTGCAGCCGCCAGCGGCTCGCCCACCGGGTCGCGGCGCACGAGGACGGCGCCTGGGTGCGCGAGGCGGTCGACGCCTACGCGGCGCAACTGACCGACGAAGACCGCGAGTTCGCGGAGCAGGACGACGAGGGAAGGCGTGTGTCATGAGCGAGCGGTCCGCACGGGTGCTGACGCCGTGGGAGGTGTTCATCCGGCCGCGCCGGGGTCTGGCCCACCAGCACGTGGGCTCGGTCCACGGCGCCGACGCCGACATGGCACTGGCCAACGCCCGGGATCTGTACACCCGTCGGGGCGAGACGGTCTCGGTGTGGGTGGTGCGCTCCGACGCGGTGCACGCCGCCTCGCCGAGCGAGAAGGACCCGTTCTTCAGCAACGCCGCCCACAAGCCGTACCGGTACCCCGAGCACTACATCCCGTTGAACGAGGAAAGCGGCCATGACGGCTAGCACGACCGAAGCACCGGACCCCGGCCTCGCCGCGTACGCGCTGCGGCTCGGTGACGACGCGCTGGTGCTGTGCCAGCGGCTGTGCGCCCTGGTGACCCGGGCACCCACCATCGAGGAGGACCTGGCGCTCTCCAACATCGCGCTCGACCTGCTCGGCCACGCCCGCACCCTGCTGGCGTACAGCGGCCGGCTCGACGGCACCGGCCGCAGCGAGGACGAACTGGCCTACCACCGCACCGAGCGCCAGTTCCGCAACGCGCTCCTGATGGAGCTGCCGTCCGGCGACTTCGCGGTGACGATCGCCCGCCAGCTGGTGTACGCGCACTACAGCAGGCTGCTGTGGACCGCCCTTGAGAAGTCCTCCGACGACACCCTCGCGGCGTTCGGCACGCGGGCGGCCAGGGAGGTCGAGTACCACCAGATGCACGCCGACCAGTGGACCGTCCGCCTGGGCCGGGGCACCGCCGAGAGCCGCCGCCGGATGCAGGCCGGGCTCGACCTGGTCTGGCCGTACGCGGGTGAACTCTTCGCGCCGGACGCCCTGGTGGACCGGCTGGACACGGACGGGCGCGCGGTCGCCCCGGCGCGGCTGCGTGAGGAGTGGGAGCGGGAGGTCGCCGCCGTCCTCGACGACGCGCGCCTGACGGTGCCCAGCCCTGCGTGGCAGGCGACGGGCGGCCGGGACGGGCTGCACACCGAGGCCTTCGCGCCGCTGCTCGCCGAGTTCCAGTCCGTACGCCTCCAGTACCCGGGAGGCACCTGGTGAGCGCCGCCCGGCTGGACGCCGACGAGGTGCGGGCCCGGGTGAACACCGTGCCCGACCCCGAACTCCCGATGATCTCGCTGGCCGACCTGGGGGTCATCCGCGCGGTGGAGGCCGCGGACGACGGCGCCCTGGAAGTCGTCATCACCCCCACGTTCCTGGGCTGCCCGGCGATGCCCGCGATCGAGGCCGGGATCCGGGCCGTGCTCACCGAGAGCGGCCACCCCGACGCACGGGTGCGGCAGGTGCTCTCGCCCGCCTGGACCACCGACTGGATCACCGACGAGGGCCGCCGCAAGCTCTCCGAGCACGGCATCGTGCCGCCGGGTCCCGCCAAGGCGCCCCTGTCGGTCCGGGTCGGCCTGGGCGTGCCCTGCCCGCACTGCGGCTCGGTGGCGACCCGGCCGCAGAGCCCGTTCGGGGCGACCCGCTGCCAAGCCGTCCTGGTGTGCACCTCGTGCCAGGAGACCTTCGCGCATCTGAAGGCGATGTGACGCACCCTCATGACGACAGCGACGACTAGCGGCGCCGCCGCTCCCCCGGCAGCGCCCCGACGGGCGACCGGCTGGTACCGGCTGCCGGTGACCGCCGTGGAGCAGGTCGGCGACGAGTCGGTGGCGATCAGCCTCGCCGTGCCCGGCCCGCTCGTGGACACCTTCGCGCACCGGGCCGGCCAGCACGTGGTCGTACGGCACCGGCCCGAGGGACGCGAGCTGCGCCGCAGCTACTCGGTCTGCCTGGCGCCCCGGGACCCCGCGGGGCTGCGTCTGGTGGTCAAGCGCCTGGGCGCGGACGGCTTCGCCGAGTACGCCACCACGGAGCTCGCTCCCGGCGACACCCTCGAACTCGGCCCGCCCACCGGCGACTTCCGCCTGGCGGACGTGCCCGGCGCGCACCACGTCCTGGTGGCGGGCGGCAGCGGCATCACCCCCCTGCTGAGCATGGCGGCGGCCGCGTTGCGGGAGGACCCCCGGTGCCGGGTCTCGCTCGTCTACGCCAACCGCAGCGCCCAGTCGGTGCTCCTCGCGGACGAGCTGACCGACCTCAAGGACGCCCACGTCGGCCGGTTCTTCACCCTGCACGTGCTCTCCCGCGAGCAGCGCGAGAGCGAGCTGCTGTCCGGCCGGATCGACGCGGCCCGGCTGCCCAAGCTGCTGGCGCTGCTCGGCGCCGAGCCCGACGAGCGCACGCACTTCTACCTGTGCGGGCCGTGGGGACTGGTGGAGACCGTCCGGGAGGCGCTCACGCGGTGGGGCGCGGACGAGGCGCGGGTGCGCTTCGAGCTCTTCTCCACCGGCGGCGGCCTCCCGCCCGCGCCGCCCCCGGAGCCGCTGGGCCGCACCGGTCTCATCTCCGCCCGCCTGGACGGCCGTACCACCGAGACGGTGATGAAGCCCGAGGACCGCGTGGTGCTCGACGCGGTGCTGCGTGCCCGGCCCGAGACCCCGTACTCCTGTCGCGACGGCCTGTGCGGCAGCTGCCGCGCCAAGGTGGTCCGGGGCAGCGCGGTGATGGACCGTCAGTACGCCCTGGGCCCGGCGGAGCTGGCCGCGGGCTACACCCTGCCGTGCCGGGCGCGCCCGGAGTCGGACGAGATCGCGCTCGACTTCGACGCCTGAGCACCCGCCCCGCCAGCCCGAACAGCGGTGCGCAGCATATGGATTGTCCCCCCGACCGCCCCCCCCCCCAGACCGCAGCGACGACCGCGCGGTCCCCGAGATCACAGGAGTGTGCAGCATGACCAGTACGGGCAGGCTGAGCGACCGGACGGCACTGGTGACCGGCGGCAGCCGGGGAATCGGCCGGGCGATCTCGCTCCGGCTCGCGGCCGAGGGCGCCCTGGTGGCCGTCCACTACGGGCACCGCACCGAGGCCGCCGAGGAGGCCGTCGCCGAGATCGAGGCGGCGGGCGGCCGGGCGTTCGCGCTCCGCGCCGAGCTCGGCGTGCCCGGCGACGCCGAGGCGCTGTGGACCGCCTTCGACAAGGGACTGTCCGAGTACGGCGCCCGGCCCGGCCTGGACATCCTCGTCAACAACGCCGGAATCACGCTGCCGAAGCGGATCGGTGACGTCAGCGAGGAGGAGTACGACCGGCTCTTCGCGATCAACGTCAAGGCTCCCTTCTTCGTCATCCAGCAGGGGCTCGGCCGGCTGCGCGACGGCGGCCGGATCATCAACATCTCCTCCGGCGTCACCCGGATCGCCATGCCGAACATCTCCGCGTACTCGATGACCAAGGGCGCCCTGGACACCCTCACCCTCGCCCTCGCCCCGGAGCTGGGCACGCGGGGGATCACCGTGAACGCGGTGGCGCCCGGCTTCACGTACACGGAGATCAACCCGACCCTGAAGGTGCCGGAGGTGCTCGACGCGTACGCGGCCACCTCGGTCTTCAACCGGATCGGCCGCCCGTCGGACATCGCCGACGTGGTCGCGTTCGTGGCGAGTGACGACGCGCGCTGGGTCACCGGCCAGTGGCTGGACGCGACCGGGGGCGCGCACATCGGAATGCCGGTCTGACCACCCGGCCCCGCCCCACGACCTACGGAGACCCATGACCGAGCAGACCAGCGCCCTCGCCACGCCCCCGGCCGCCGACGAGGCACCCCAGGTGCAGTTCGAGGGGAAGACGCCGTACGAGGACTACGTCCACGCCTCGCTGCTTTCCACCCTCCAGCGGCCGCTCTCCAACGACCCCGGCGAGATGGCGTTCATCGTCACCACCCAGGTGATGGAGCTGTGGTTCACCCTCATCGTCTACGAGTGGCGCACGGCCCGGGACGCGTTACTCAAGGACGACCTGGAACAGGCCCTGGACGCGCTGCGCCGCAGCCGCCGCTCGCACCAGGCGCTCAACGACTCCTGGACGCCGCTGGCGGCGCTGACCCCGGCCCAGTTCAACGGGTTCCGCGCGGCGTTCGGCGAGGCCTCCGGGTTCCAGTCGGCGATGTACCGGCACATGGAGTTCCTGCTCGCCGACAAGTCCCGCTCCATGGTGCAGGCGCACCGGGGCCACCCGGCCGTCTACGCCGAGCTGGAGGAGGCGCTGGCCGAGCCGTCGCTCTACGACGAGGTGCTGCGCTTCCTGTACCGCCGCGGCCTGCCCGTGCCGGAGCACGTCCTGGAGCGGGACGTGACCGAGGCGTACCAGCCGGACTCCTGGGTCGAGGAGGTCTGGCGGCAGATCTACGCCGGGCCGCAGGACGACCCGCTGGTGCGGCTCGGCGAGGAGCTCACCGAGGTCGCCGAGCTGGTGCTGCGCTGGCGCAGCGACCATCTGCTCGCGACCCGCCGGGCGATGGGCTCCAAGGCGGGCAGCGGTGGCTCCCCGGGCGTGGCGTGGCTGGAGAAGCGCGCCCACAGGTCCGTGTTCCCCGAGCTCTGGACGGCGCGCAGCTATGTCTAGGACCCCTTCCGCGTTCGCGGCCGAGGAGGAGCGCCGGGTGCTCAGCATCCGCCCGGTGCTGGCCCCCGTACACCGCAAGTACGGCTCGCACCCGCACCAGGTGTACGACCTGTGGCCGGCCGAGGACCCCGAAGCGCCGCTGGTGATGCTGCTGCACGGCGGCTACTGGCGCTACGACCGGATGCATCTGACCCCGTTCGCGGCCCATCTGGCACAGCACGGGTTCACCACGATCCTGCCGGGCTTTCGCAGGTCGGGCGGGGCGGGCGGCTACCCCGCCACCTTCGACGACATCGCCCTGGCCGTCGACACGATCCCGCAGGGCCGCCCCTTCGTCCTGGCGGGCCACTGCTCCGGCGGCCACCTCGCCCTGTGGGCCGGGGCGCGCGGGCTGCTGCCCGAGAGCTCGCCCTGGTACACCACCCGGCTGCCCACCGCGATCCTGGGCCTGGCCCCGCTCACCGACCTGGCGGCCACCATCCGCGACGACCTCAGCGACGGCGCGGCCCTGCAACTGCTGGGGGGCGCCGACCAGGTCGAGGCGAGGCTCCCGCTGGTCGACCCGCTGACGCTGCTGCGCGACAAGGGCACGACGGGGGTGCGCACGGTGGTGCTGCACGGGGCGGCGGACGAGGAGGTGCCGCTCGGCCAGTTCGCCGACTACGCCGCCGTCCACCCGGACGCCGAGCTGGTCGTCCTGCCCGGCACCGGCCACTACACCCTCATCGAACCGGGCTCGGAGGCCTCCCGGTCGGTGATCGACACCCTGGGCCGACTGGCGACGTAGCGGCTCCTCCCCCGGGAGACGGCGGGGCCGAGGCCGGGATCTGAACCGGGAGGGGGCGACATCGCCGTCATCACCCACGACACCGAGAGAGCGGCGGGGCTCCCCCGCCAGGTGCGCATCCGCGACGGGCGCGTGGTCGCGGATGCGCGCGGGTCGCGACGTGATGGCTCCTTCGGATACCGCTCCCCGTACGGACAGCACTTCGCCCACCCGGCTCAAGGCAGCGCGGCCGAGCCCCCGGGACCGTCGGACCGTCCTGCACGCCGGTTCGGCGGGGCCGCGCAGAACACCGCCAACGGCCGCTACCCGTCCGTGGTGCTCGGCCGTGTCGCCGCCGGCCGGCTCGGCGTCACGAGGCCGCGGCGGCAGGTGTGGATCGGCGACCGGTACTCCACGTTCGTCGGCGTCCTCGGCCCGATGCCGCTGGCGCGCAGGACCGCATCGAGGCCGGTCTGCTGGCCGACGAGCTCGACCTCGGCATCGCCTTCCACCGGCCCCATCTGCCCGGCATCGCCGCGACGCCCCTGTTCACCGAGAGCCTGACCCTCGTCGTGGCCACGGGCACCGCCCCCTCCGGGACGCTCCCCGTCCGCGACCTGGAACACCGCCAACTCGCCCTGCTGTGCGGCGACTTCGCCACCCGGGGCCACATCGACGCCTACCTCGCCGCGCACCGGGTGCGGCCGCACATCGCGGTGGAGGCCAACTCCCTCCAGGCCCTCACGGAGATCGTCCAGCGCACTCCGCCGGCCACCGCCCTGCCCGACGCGGTCACGCACGACCACCCGCGGCTGCACCCGGTCCCCCTCGAACCGGCCCTGCCCGCCCGTACGGTGACCCTCCTGCGGCGGGAGAGCGCGTACGAGAGCGCCGCCGCCCGCGCCTTCACCCGCCTCACCCGCCGGCTCGTACGCGACCGCGCCTACCCGCCCGTCTGAGAACGGCCGCTCACAGCCCGGGCGCGCCCCACACCGGGAACCAGCGGGCGAGGTCCTGCTCGATGCGCAGGTCGTCCGCGAGCACCGCCTTGATCCGCAGCTCCAGCGCACTGTCGCGCTTATCGCCGGGCAGCGGGGCGAAGGGGTAGAACGTGCCGCGCTTGTAGAGGTACACCAGGGCGAGCGCCTGCCCTCCGTCGTCCTGGAAACCGACCAGGGAGCACAGCAGTTGGGGGCCGAAGCCGCTTTCCTGCAGGGCGTTGTTCACCGCGTGCAGATCCCCGGCGAGCGCGGTCAGCCCGGCGGGCCCGCGCCGCGACAGGAGCCAGGTGCAGCCGTACTCGTCGCGACTGAACTCCACCGGACTCCCGGCCCGTTCGGCGTCCGCGTCGAGCAGTTCCTCGACGTCCTTGCGGATCCGGGTGAAGGCCCCGCCCTCGACCGTGGTGAAGCAGACCGAGCCCCGTCCGGTCGGGGTGAACCCGGCCGCCGCCTCCAGGGTGACGGCCGCCGACGGCACCGCGAAGAGCCGGTCCAGGTCGGGGGCGACGGGCTTGGTCCGCCCGAGCAGGATGTCCAGGAAGCCCATGCGGATCAGTCACTCCGTCCTGTGCCGGCTCTCGTCGTACGGTCCGGGGCGCTCGGGGCCGCTCATGCCGGGCGGCCCAGCTCCGCCGAGATCCTGGCCAGCCCGTCGAGGCGCTGCTCCAGGCTGGGGTGGGTGGACAGGAGCCGGGAGAGCGTGGCGCCGGCGCCGAGGGCGGGCACGAAGTAGAAGGCGTTGAAGGCACTGGCCGTGCGCAGGTCCCTGCTGGGGATGCGGGCGATGTCCCCGTCCAGCTTGGTCAGCGCCGAGGCGAGTGCGGAGGGGCGGCCGGTGAGCAGGGCGGCCGCGCGGTCGGCGGCCGGCTCCCGGTAGCGGGACAGGGCCCGGATCAGCAGGAAGCTCAGCGCGTACACCGCGGCCGAGACCGCCATGACGACCATCAGGATGGCGAAGGTGTTCTGGTCGCCGCGGCGGCGGCCGCCGAACATCTGGGAGTAGAAGGCGAAGCGGACGATCAGCCCGGCGATGACACCCGGGAACGAGGCGACGGTGATCACGGCGACGTCGCGGTGGGCGACGTGCGAGAGCTCGTGGGCCAGCACGCCCTCCAGCTCCTCCGGCTCCAGGCGTCTGAGCAGTCCGGTGGTGGCACAGACTGCTCCAACCACGGCGGCCGCCAGGCCAACGGCGGGCTGCCCGCCCTCGACGCGCTGCCCGGCGTGGTCGAGGCGGCCGACGGCCTGCCCGTCCTGTCCGACTCCGGCGTCCGCACCGGGACGGACATCGTGAAGGCCATCGCGCTCGGCGCCACGGCCGTCGGCGTCGGCCGGCCGTACGCGTACGGACTCGCCGTCGGCGGTACGGACGGCCTCGTCCACGTCCTGCGCTCGCTGCTCGCCGAGGCCGATCTGCTGATGGCGGTCGACGGCTATCCCGCGCTCGCCGGCCTCACGCCCGAATCGCTACGGCGCGTCCTCCGACCCGCCCCGCTCGCGCGGCCGCGCACCGGCTCAGGAAACGGTCCGAGCCGGCTCGCGGTGACCCCGGCGGGTCAGCGCGCCGAGGCCGTCACACCGACGGCTTCCAGCCTGGCCGGATCGGCCCGCAGAATGGCTTCCTGGGTCAGCCGCAGCGGCGGGCCCGGCTCGACGCCCAGCTCCTCGCGGATGACCTGGCGTGCGCTGCGGTAGACGCCCAGGGCGTCGCCCTGGCGGCCCACCCGGTACAGGGCGGCCATCAGCTGCCGGTAGAACGGCTCGCGCAGCGGGTGCTGGACGACGAGTCCCTTGAGCTCCTCTATCACGGCGTGATGGCGGCCGAGCGCCAGGGCGGATTCAATATTCAGCTCGATGCAATTCAGCCGCTTTTCGTCCTCCACTGCGGCGAACGAGCTGATCTCCGAAGACCCCGACATGCCGTCAAGAACCGGCCCCCGCCACATGGCGAGGGCATTTCTCAGACATTCGGACGCGGCCGGGTAGTCGGCCGCCAGGTAACGGGCCCGGCCGCTTTCATACAGCCTCTCGAACGTCCGGACATCGAGCTGGTTCTGGCTGACGTCGAGAATGTAACCCGGGGAAACAGTGACGATCGGCGAAGCCCGGCCGGGTGTGCCGAGCAGCTTGCGCAGCTGTGACACATAGACCCGCAGGCTCGCCGCCGCACACCGCGGCGGATGCTGTTCCCAGAGCTCCGCCATGAGTTTGTCGCCCGGCACCGTCTCCCCTGCCCGGATCGTCAGCAGAGCGAGCAGCTTGGCGATCTTCGGTGGCGCCGGCGTCAGATCGACGTCGCCGCAGGTCACCCGGAGCCGCCCCAGTACTTCGTAGCGCAGCGGATGACTCGATCGTGCATAGGACAGGGACACGTGACGCAACCCCCTTGAATGCATGCCGGGCATTCAACTAGTTCGGATCTCCCCGTTCACCCCGGGCCATCGCGCCCAAGATGCACGCGATTGCCGATAAACATCGTAGTCGAGCAGTCGTTACGTAACCATTAAAAGGGCGCTAACACCTGGAGCGCAGCACCCGGGGGCCATTTCGGCCACCAATCAGCGGAAATTCGATTATTAATTCCGGCTGCCGTATGC